>DASUTC010000239.1 GCA_036374795.1 Herpetosiphonaceae bacterium | reverse complement strand
AGATATGAAAAGGCTCAGGTTATCCCTGAGCCTTCGTCATCGGTCGGATTTCCTGGTGTGGCAAACTAGTTTCTGCAAACCGCCAAACTGGTTTCTGAATTACACCAAACCAATTTCTGCAAATCCGCATTCTCGAATGGTGACCCCAGCGGGATTCGAACCCGCGATCTTCACCTTGAAAGGGTGACGTCCTAGGCCGCTAGACGATGGGGCCGTATATTATTTTTCAGTTCGCGCGGCTGCCTCGTTGAGAGCGCCCGCCCGCAACCTGGCGAATAGTACCACAGCTCTGGTAGCTCGTCAAATGTTTCGGCAGGCGGGCGCAACCAGGCCGCTTGACTCTGGCCGCGCCCGCTCGCGCTGCTATTGCTCTGCGGCGTAGCTCTGGACCAGATCGACGAGCAGCCGCACGCCGATGCCCGTCGCGCCCCGGCGATTGTAGGGCTGTGGCTGATCCTCGGATTTCGGCGGCTCTTCGACCCAGGCGGTGCCTGCGATGTCGAGGTGGACCCAGGGCCGTCCATCGACGAAGTTCTCAAGGAACGCGCCCGCGGTGATCGTGCCAGCCGCGCGGCCCAGCGATGAGGTGTTGCGCACGTCGGCGATCTTGCTCTTCACCGCCTGGCGATACTCCGGCAGCAGCGGCAGCTCCCAGACCAGCTCGCCGGTTTGCTCGCCGACCCGCTTGACGCGCTCGGCGAGCGTGCTGTTATTGGTGATCATGGCGGTGATATAGATGCCCAGGGCGATCACAACCGCTCCCGTGAGCGTGGCGAGATCGATAATCGCGTCGGGCTCGTAGCGCTGGGCGTAGGAAAGCCCATCTGCCAGCACCAGGCGTCCCTCGGCATCGGTGTTGAGAATCTCCATCGTCACGCCGTTCATCGCGGTGAGGATGTCGCCGGGCTTGTACGCATGACCGCCGGGCAGGTTCTCCGTGGCGGCGACGATTCCGACGACATGGACGTTGTCGGGCTTGAGATCGGCGAGCGCGCTCATCGTGCCGAGCACCGCCGCCGCGCCCATCATATCCATCTTCATCAGGTCCATCTTCTCGGCGGGCTTGATCGAGATGCCGCCGGAGTCGAAGGTAATGCCCTTACCGACCAGCGCGAGGGTTTTGCCGCTGCCCTTTTTGCCATACTCCAGCACGATGAACTTGGGCTCCTCGTGGGCTGCCTGGCTCACGCCGATCATACCGCCCATACCCAGCTCGCGCATCTGATCGCGGTCGAGCACGGTCAGTTGCATGCCACCGCGATCGGCGATCTCACGGGCAACATCGGCGAAGCGCGTCGGGGTACACACGGCGGGCGGCTCGTTGCCCAGGTCGCGGGCTAGCTTGACGCCTTTGGCAACGGTCTGCGCCAGCTCAAGCACAGCGGCGTTGCCCTCGCCGACGATCGTGATCTCCTCGATCTCGGTCTGTGGCTCCGCGTTCTTTTTGCTGCCTGCGCCTTTGAAACGGTCGAAGCGGTAATCCGCCAGCAGCACGCCGTCGGCAATCGCACGCAGCGCGGCATCGCGATCCAGGTCATTGATCTCAGGCAGCGCGATCGCGGCGGCGCGAACGTTCAGCTCTGTCGCTTTGATCGACGCATAGGCATACGCCCGCCGCAGCCGCTCGGTCGTCAGCTCATCGCGGCTACCCAGCCCCAGCAGCAGCAGCCGCCGCGCCGCAGCCTGCTTGCCGCCGTTGGTCACGAGCATGGTTTTCTTGAACGTGCCGCTAAAATCATCCGCCTCAATCAGGCCGGCGACGACCTGCGGGAGCGCCTCACCGGAGAAGATGCCGATGATGGCGAGCGGCGTTTGAAGCTTAGCAATCGAACCGGACTTGAGGGACAGGTTCATCGATATATCCTTTCAATTGGCGTCGCGATGGTTGCGCTGATGGCGAACCATGATTTGTGTCGTGGTCTGGGTAGAGATAGACGGATCAGCGGCCCCAACTGGCGTGCAGCCCAACGAATGGATTAAGCTGCTTCTCCTCACCGATCGTCGTGGCGGGGCCGTGCCCCGGATACACGCGCACATCGTCGGGCAGCGGCCAGAGCTGCTGCTCGATCGACTGAAGCAACGTCTGGGCATTACCAGCTAAGATATCGGTTCGCCCGACACTGCGGTAGAAGAGGGTGTCTCCCGCGATCAGCGCTTTAGCGGTGGGCGCGTACAGGCAGACGCTACCAGGGCTATGCCCCGGCGTATGCAGCACCTGGAGCTCCACATTGCCGCAGGCCAGCCGCGCGCCGTGTGCGAGCTGCCGCTCGGCGGGCGCGACCGGCTCCACCGCGAATCCGAACATCTGTCCCTGCATCACCGCCCCGGCCAGCAGCCAGTCGTCGGCAGGATGCAGATAGACCGGCACCCGTGCCCGCTTGCGCAGTGTCTCGACCGCGCCGATGTGATCGAGGTGGGCGTGAGTCAGCACGATCGCCGCCAGCGTCACACCGGCATCCGTCACGGCCTGCCACAGCCGATCGGCCTCCGCGCCAGGGTCAATAAGAAGCGCCTGACCGGTTTCGGTGCAGGCGAGCAAGTACGGATTTTCAGCCAGCGGCCCTACCGTAAAGCTGTGAATCTGCAACATAGCTCAACAACTTCGTCATACAACGATATGGTGATATTCTAGTGAGGCGTTCGCCGCCTGTCAAATAGTTTGTTAGACCTGCTCGATCGCCACATTGACCGGCAGCGCGAATCCGGCGCTATGCTGGCCGGGGAAGCGCACGAGCCGCAGCTCGGCGTCGCGCAGATTGTCGAAAAGATTGCCGTTCAGCGTTGCCTTGATCCGCCCCTGGACCGCGCCGTCGCGGATCAGCAGCGCCTGCGAGGTCGAGAGCGAGTAGTTGCCGCTGGTTCGATCCTGCGTATGCAGGCCGAGCACGCTCAGCACGAGGATCGCCTCGTCGAGCTGCGGCTGAAGCTGGTCCCAGGCAACCTCGTCGGCGGCCTGCATCACGACGCTCTCTTCATTGCCCGGCGGCGTGGTCGGCGGCAGGTTGAGACGGCGCGCATACTTGAGATCGAGTATCGGCTGGGTGAGCCGCCCGCGATCGATGTACGTGTTGGGCGCGCTCGGC
Organism: Herpetosiphonaceae bacterium; assembly: GCA_036374795.1. Taxonomy (NCBI): domain Bacteria; kingdom Bacillati; phylum Chloroflexota; class Chloroflexia; order Herpetosiphonales; family Herpetosiphonaceae; species Herpetosiphonaceae bacterium. The sequence goes on along the minus strand of DASUTC010000239.1, from coordinate 19,518 downwards.
AGGCCCTCGGTGGTGTACGCAAACGAGCCGATGCCAAGCGGCTGCCATGGCTCGACGCGCACCGTCAGATCGTCGCGAAAGACCTGCTTTTGGTCGCGAAAGTCCTCGGCGCAAAACGGCGACTGTCCATGAAAAATGGCCGAGCCGCCCAGGTTGCCCCAGACGAAGAAATTGAACATGCTATAGGCAACGTCGGGGTGCAGCACCACCAGCCGGGTGCCGTTGGCGATGCCGCTGGCCGGTGTGCGCAACTGTTGCAGATAGTCGCCTGCCAGCGCGATCTGATCGCTGATCGCGTCGAGCGGCGCGACGGTGCGCTGGCTCTTGCCCTCGCCGATGATGCCGTCGAAGGAGCCGGAGTAGGAGAAGTTGGTGCCGTTGGTGCCGAGCGCCAGACCTCTGGACGTGCGCAGCCAGCTCTGGCTCATGCTGACGCCGACGCCGCCGTTGAGGGTTTTTGCCTCGTAGCGCGCGGCCAGCCCTTGTAGCTCCTTGACGATCTCAAGCAGATACTCGGTCCGCTCGCGAAACAGCGGCGGAATGTCCTCGGAAAAGAGCGGGACGTGCTGAACGGTCGGCTGCTCTAGAAACTGCGCGGCATCGGGATCGTCGTAGGCCGCCTGGCGCGCGTTGGCAAGCATCTGATCGATGATCGAGAGGCTATTGCCGTCGAGATTGCCCCGGCTGAGCCGTTGATCCTGCCACTGCACCAGAAAGCCGCCGCTGGTGCTGGCGCTAAACGAAAACGGGCTGTACACGCTGCCGACATCGTTGTCGCGAATGCCGATGCCGAGTGATCGTCGCTCGCTGATGTTGATCCGATAGTCGGCGATGTCGGCATGGGCATCGAAAATGGCCTGAATATCGTCGATGTAGCTCATGCTGCTCCTGGGTTTCGAGTTTCGAGTTCCTGGTTCTCGATTTGTTCCTTCGTTCCCCTGTTCGTCGTGTTGTTCTTTGTTCTCTGCTCGGCGCTCTGCTACGCCCCACCGATCAGCACTGCCGGACTCGGCTCAAGGTACAGGAAGTAGTGCGAGCCGCCCGACGATGGCACAGACTGGCCCGCCTTCCCGCAGAAGCCCATCGCGTCGAGCTGGAGCGGGCCGAAGCCTGCCGCAATCGCCTGGAGCGCCGCGCGGGTCTGGCCGCTGAAGATCGCCGGCTGGAAGAGCCTGACGCCTTCGACGCTCAGCTCCCATAGCGCGGCGCAGTTGAAGACGAAGTCGCCCTGCGCGGGGCTGACCTGGCCGCCTTTGTATCCCGCAAGGTAGATCACCGGGTGTCCCGCCTTGAGCAGGCCCGCGTTCAGCAGCGCGGCACGCACGTCTTCAGGCGTTTGCTCCTCGAAGCGTCCGGCCATCGGATAGGCGTCGGGCAGCTCGATGCGGATATTGGTCATGCGCGGCACCGGCACCGAGCCGTAGCTCTGGGCGCGGCCCGCGTCGATCACGCGCGTGCCTGCGGCCTTCGCTGAGAAGAGATCGGCCAGCGCGTCTTGCAGCACGCCCGCGTTGAGGATCGTCGCGCGGCTGCGCCGAATGCCGTTCGGCGAGAACGGCTGGTAGGCATGATCGCCCACGACGGGCTCGTCGACGATCGTCACGATCGGCGCTGCCATCTGCTCGCCGACGCGGAACGCGCCGTCACGGCTCAGGATCGACGTGCGCAGGCCATCGGTTTCGGCGGCATGGCCGAACGCCTCGTGCGCCAGACCTTTCGCCATCGCGTAGTCCATGATGATCGGATACGCGCCTGCCGGGTAGCGCGGCGCGGAAACCAACTGCTGCGCTGTCTCGACCGCTTTCTGTGCCCGCAGCATCAGCAGCTCGCGATCGTCCAGCAGCACCTCGTAGCCCGTGCGCGACAGCGACGAGTTAACGGTATGCGCCGTGCCGTTATGCTGCACAGTCGTCGAGTTGAAGCAGTAGCCGTGTGGCAGCAGGTAGCTCACATCCGTCCCGTCGGAGCGCACGATGCGCCACTCCTCGCGGTCGATGTAGAAGGGCGTGCGCACCTTCACCCGTTGGCTATCCGCCGCGCCATAGCCCATCACCTCGGCGTTGATCTCCTCGACCAGCGCCTGGACCCGCTCCAGCGGCAGCGCGTCCAGCGTGTAGGGCGTCGGCGGTACCTCGACCGCAACCGTTGGCTCTACGTCGAAAATCGCCGTGTTGCGCTGAAGATCGGCCTGGGCGGCGGCGTGGAGTCCCGCAATCGCCGAGCGTAACGCTTCCTCCGTCTGCGCGCGCGTCAGCTGATCGATAGCCGCGAACGCGGTATGCCCCTCGCGATCGAACACATGCATGCCGATGCCCTGCGCCAGCGCCGTCGCAATACCCTCGGTCTTCCCGTTGGCGACCGTGACGCTCCGGCTTTCGATCCGCTGAAGCCGGGCGATCAGGTACACGTTGTGCTGAGCCGCCGTGTCGAGCAGATGAGCCAGCAGATCGGAATATTCATGCAGCAGTGGTTGAGTCATGCGAACGTCCTTGAGAACAAAGAACAGAGAGCAGGGAGCTGAGAGCAACAAGATTAATCCTTTTTGTTCTTTGTTCCGTTGTTCTATGTTCCTATGTGTTGCTTGAAGAACTCTACCATACGCTGCAAGTAGCGCTGGTTGCTCGTGCCCTGGAACGAGTGGGGCTGGCCCTGGTACTCGAACCATTCGACCGGCTTGCCCGCCGCTCGTAAGCCGTCGTAGAGGTCGGCGGGCCACTTGCGCGGCACAGTCTCGTCGTTAGTGCCCCAGTGGATCTGTACCGGACAGTTGACATAATTGAGATGCGGCAGCGGCGATAGTCGCTCGTACAGCGCACGGCCTTCCTCCGGCCTGACCGGCCAGTCGATCGGATCGATCTGCTGGCCGCGACTGGCCGCGCGCTCGACGCGGAACCAGTAGTCTTCGACGATATTTGACGAGGCGGGCGCGTAGATCAGGGCCGCGCCGATCTGATCGCTGATGGTGATCGCTTTAGCGGTGATCGCGCCGCCGTTGCTGTGGCCCCACATGCCGATCTTGCCGGGCTTCGCGCTCGGCAACTTCTGCGCCAGGGGGATCAGATTGAGCGTGTCGATCACATGCCCGGCACGAAACAGATTCGGCGCGTCGTCCGAGGCTGCGTGCGAGCGAAAATCGGGCGAGAGCGTCATAAAGCCGCGCTCAGCCAGATAGTCGGCGGCTAGCCTGGTGCCGTTGCCGGTCTTGTACACATTCAGCGGATAGTAGCCGTGGTTGAGGATCACCACCGGGAACGGGCCGTCACCCTTCGGCTGGTTGAGCATGCCGGTGATACGCAGGCCATCGCTGGGATAGGCGAAGAGGTAGCGCGTAAACGTGGTGGTTTCCTCCAACGTCTGGAGGATCTCGATCTCGCCGTCGCCGTAGCTCCGCGCGCGCAGGCCCTCGATCGTGAGCGGTGCGTACTGCGCGAAGGGATCGGGCGTGGCGGTTGGCGGGACGAGCGTGGCGGTTGGCGGGACGGGCGTGGCGGTCGCAGTGGCAGCCGCGATCGTCGGCGTGGGCGGGCTGGTCGGAATAGGGGACTGACTCGTCGGCGCGCCTACCTGAGCGCCGACCACGGCGGTCGTCGCCTGGGCGCTTGGCTGTGGCTCCTGCGCGCAGCCGACGAGCGCCGCGCACAGCATCAGACAGATCATGCTCCTCATATCTATTGATTGTACAGGGTTTTGCCGATGGGAGTAGTGTATAGCGGCTCCTGATCAGGCGCGAGAAGTAGCTCCTCGCGCCTGGCGCTTAGCCCCGCCGCTGTTTGCGCTGCTCCAGCTTACGCTGCTGGACTCGATCGTTTTTGTCGCGGCTGCGATCTTTTTTGACGCTGCTCGCGCCCTTGACGTTCATTAGCGGCCACAGTCGGCGCACCGGCTCGATCAGATCGGCCTGGTTGTGGATGACGGTGTCGAGGTCTTTGTAGGCCTGCGGCGCTTCGTCCAGGTACTCGCGGCTGGTTTCGGCGACGATGCCCTTCATCTTGTGGGCGAACGATTCGAGCGTGATCGAGCGCATCGCCTGGCCCCGGCTCATCACCCGGCCCGCGCCGTGCGAGCACGACTGGAACGATTCGGGATTGCCCAGGCCGCGCACAATGTACGAGCCGGTCGCCATCGAGCCGGGGATGATGCCAAGCACCCCCGATCCGGCGAAGGTCGCGCCTTTGCGATGCACCCAGACCTCGCGGCCATACGCCTGCTCGCAGTTGGCGTAGTTGTGATGGATGTTGATGCAGGCCGCCGGATCGAACTGAAGATCGATTCGGAGCCGCTTCTTCAGCAGATTCGCAAAGATCTGGGTAAAGGTCCAGCGCATCCGCTGACGATTCTCCATCGCGTAATCCTGCGCCCAGAGCATATCGGTGAGGTAGCTCTGGCCTTCCTCGGTGTCGAGCGGCAGGACCCACAGGTCGCGGGCCGATGGAATGTTGAGCCGCTCGTTGAGCGCCTGGGCCTGGGCGATATGATGCTGCGCGATCATGTTGCCCGATCCACGGCTGCCGCTGTGCAGCATCAGCCAGACCAGGCCGTCTTCGTCTTTGCATAGCTCAAGAAAATGATTGCCGCCGCCCAGCGAGCCGAGCTGGTACGGCCCCTTCTCGCGCACGATCGGCGCGACCGCCTCGGTGTAGCGGCCCTCCTCGAAGCCATCCCACTCCTGTGGCCCGCTGTGCTGCCCAAAGCCGGTCGGGATATGCTTTTTGGTCAGCTCATGCAGCTCGCGCAGAAAGGTCGGCGACAGATCCACGGCGCGCAGATTGAAGGGCTGGGCCAGCATGCCGCAGCCGATGTCGACGCCCACGGCGGTCGGAAGCAGCACGTCGCTGGTCGCAAAGACGCTGCCGATCGTCGCGCCCAGGCCGTAATGCACATCCGGCATCGCCGCGACGTGGTGAAAGACGAAGGGACAGCCGGCCAGCGCCGTAAGCTGCTGCTCGGCGGACTCCTCGATCGCATCGGTCCAGATCTTCACCGGGACGTGGCCGGTGGTTGCCGCTGGAATTTCTTTAAAAACAGGCATAGTCTCCTTAATCTCCATCCTGCGCTGCGCTATCGTCTAAGGTTTAAGATGCGGTCACGTCAGTTTGCGTGCCACGATCCGAGCAATAGCGCCTAGGGTGATGCGTCGCGAAATACCGCCACGCGCCATTGCAGATCGGCCAGCGACTCGCAGGTTTCGAGGCGGGCCAAGGCATCGCGGAGATCGCGGCCCCAGACGATGACGCCGTGCCCTGCCAGCAGCGCCGCCTTCGCGCCTGAGCGAATCGCCGCGCACCAGCGCTCCGCCGCTGCGGGATCGCCCGCCTCAGCCGGTGGCAGCAGCGGCACCGCTCCCAGCCCGATCCGGCCCTCTTCGGTGGTGGAGGTATCGAGCGGCTGCTGGAGCATCGCCAGCGTCGTGCAGGCGGGCGGGTGCGCGTGCAGCACCGCGCCGACCTCACGACTGGCTGCGTATGCCGCGAGATGCAGCGGCGTCTCGGAGGATGGCCTGCCCGCTTCGAGCGGCTGTCCCTGCGCGTCCAGCAGCAGCAGCGCGCCGCGATCGAGCAGCGCTTTGTGCGTGCCCGACCGTGTGATCAGGATGCGGCCATCGGCCAGCCGCGCCGAAATATTGCCCGCGCGTCCGGCGAAGATGCCCCGGCTATGGAGCAGCCGCCCCACGAGTTGCATCTCTGCTACGATCTGTGTCAGCTCGTCGTCGATCATCGTTTCAAGTTTCAAGTTTCAAGTTTCAAGCTCTCCTTTGTTCTTTGCTTGTGCGCTCAGACAGCACCCGGTTCCTTTGTTCTTCCCCCGTCACATCCACGCTCGCCAGTCGTCGCCGACCAGCCCACGCTCGCGGCTGGGCTGCATGGCGCTGGCGCAAGGACACGCGCGCGACTCAGGCAGGTTGGCGATCAGCGCTCCCAGCAGCGGCGTCAGATCTTCGCGGTGCCCGATCACACACAGCGGCAGGTAGCAGATCTCCAGCTCTTTTGCCAGATACGCCGCAGGAGCGCCATGCTGCGCCATAAGCTGCGCGCCCCAGCGCCAGTCGATCTGCGCCTGCGGATGATCCGCCACGGCCAGCGTGCCACGGGCGAAGCTGCGGAGGCCGCTGGATTCCAGCGTGTGCAGCGCCGAGCGCCGCAGCTCCGGGCAGAAGACGTGCTGCTGACCCAGGAAGCCGTAGCCTTTGCCGACGAAAAACGTCGCGACGCGCGCGACGGTCAGATCGACCAGATCATGCGGCACGACGATCGCCGCCGTAGACAGCAGCCGGTCGAGGGCGACCGCGCTGAGCAGCTCGATCGCGCGCGTGATGCCCAGCGTCTTCGCGGCGTAGATCGCGGCGTGGGCCGCTGGCTCGTCGCGCAGCAGCGCCGCCTGCTGGCTGCCCGCCTCGATCACGCGCAGATCGATCTCGCCAAAGGGCGTGGCGCAGGTGTGAGTCGTGATCTTCATGTCACCTCCGCTGCCAGATGCTCCGCCGCCGCCAGCGCGATCCGCAGGCAGCGCTGCGCGACCTCGACGCCGAAGAAGCGCGGCGCTCCTGCGACCGGCTCGACGCCCGTGGCGTAGTTGGTGACGTACGCCAGCGACGCGAAGCGAATGCCAAGCTCGCGCGCCAGGAAGACCTCAGGCACCAGCGTCATGCCGACCACCTCCGCGCCAAACCTGCCCAGCGCGGCGATCTCGGCGGCGGTTTCCAGCCGTGGCCCTTCCGAGCAGGCATACACGCCCACCGGAAAGACACGATCCTGCTGCGCCGCCGCGACCTCGTACACGACCTGCCGCGTCGCCTCGTCGAAGGGCGCTTCCGAGGCCGGGCTGAACACCCGCTGGCGCTGGGCTGCTGGCGGCTCATCGGTGAATGCGCGCTGGCGGGTTTTAGTAAAGTCAAGCACGGCGTCGAGCACCAGCAGATCGTGGACTTGCAGCAGCGGATCGATCGCCCCGACGCCGTTCCAGCTCACGATATGCGTCGTGCCCAGCTCGTGCGCGGCCCACAGGTTGGCGCGGCTGTTGACGAACGGCGGCGTGACTTCCAGGCGTCCCCAGCCGTGCCGCGATGCAAAACCGATCCGTCGCTCGTAGCGCTCCGGCAGCAGCACCGCGCCCGCCGCGCCGTAGGGCGTGTCGATCTCGCGGCGTGCGCACGGCCCCAGCGCTGCATCCAGATCCAGAAAATACGCGCCCGTGCCGCCAAGCATCAGAATCATTCGGCATCCTCGACGTCGGGCGCTGCCGTGGCATGGTACTGCCGAATCTCGGCGGCGCGAAACACCCCACGGTCGGTGACGATCGCCGCGATCAGATCGGGCGGCGTCACATCGAAGGCCGGATAGTAGCCCTGCGCGCCGGGCGCGGCGACGCGCACGCCGTTGAACGACAGCACCTCGTCGGGATTGCGCTCCTCGATCGGAATATCCGCGCCGGTCGCCGTGGCCGGATCGGGGCCGTCGTAGCCCAGCACGTAGAACGGCACATGGTGACGCTGCGCCAGCACGGCGTACTGGTAGGTGCCGACCTTGTTCGCGGCTGAGCCGTCGAGCGCGATCCGATCGGCGGCGGTGATATATTTGGTGAACATGCCGCGCGTAAAGCAGAATCCGGCCATGTTGTCGGTGATTACCGTCGTCGGCACGCCGATCTCGACGCCGGAGGCCGCCGCCAGCCGCGCGCCCTGCAAGTAGGGCCGCGTCTCGTTGCAAACCAGCTTGATCGTCTTGCCCTGCTCGACAAACGCGACGTAGAGCATCCAGTTGAGCGCCGCGCCCGCGAAGCAGTGCGTCAGGATCGTATCGCCGTCGTCCAGCAGCGCTGCTGCGTTTCGTCCGCACCGCTCGCTCACGCGGTCGCCGTGATCGACAACCTGCCTGACGAACGCGGCGATCGACGCCTCTACGTCGTCGCCCGCGAAGATCGCGCGCTCGGCGGCGACAAGCGTCTGATCGATCACCTGATGCAGATCGTCGGCGGTGGGCCGCGTCTGCCGCAGCCGCTCGCCCGCGCTGATCAGCGCGCCGCGCAGCGCCTCGACGGGCCAGTGCCGATGGACATGCGCCGCGACCGCCAGCCCGTAGCCGCCGACGTACGCCAGCGGCGGGCCGCCCTGCACGATCATCGCCTCGATCGCGTGGGCCACCTCCTCGACCGTCGTACACGCGACGAACTCGGTGCTCTGCGGATAGCGGCGGCGGTCGAGAACCATCACCGCGCCACGATCGGTGTCATAATATAAGGTGTCACCACGTCGGGTGAGCAGTGGTAATGGCATAGGGTCTGCTCCAGAAAATAGCGAACAAAGAACAACGAAACATAGAACAGCAGCGGGGCGCATGCGTTGTTCTTTGTTTATTTGTTCTGACTATACGATTGATGATACCACGTCGGATCATGCTGCTCTGACGTGATTGTATGATAAGGCTGAATCGATGATCGATCCTTTGATGCTGACACGGACGAGCGACCGGCTGGCGGCGTGGCTGCGGCAGGCCGATGATCTGGCTGTTCGCTTTGCCGAGCGCGCGCCGCAGCACGACCGCGAGGCCAGTTTTCCCTTCGAGAATTTTGCCGATCTGCGAGCGGCGCAGTTTCATCTGCTGACGGTGCCCCAGGAGTACGGCGGCTGGGGCGCGACGCTGCCCGAAGCGATCCAGGTGGTCGAGCGGCTGGCTCGCGGCGACGGCGCGACCGCGCTGGTCTTCGATATGCATGTGCAGGTGCTCGGCTCGCTGAGCGAGAGCCGTCCCTGGGCCGAGCCGACGTTTGCCGCGCTCTGCGCTCAGGTCGTTCAGGCGCGGGCGCTGATCAACTCGTGCGCCACCGAGCCGGAGCTAGGCAGCCCGTCACGCGGCGGCCTGCCAGCGACTCGTGCGCGCTGGACCGGCGACGGCTGGGAGATCAGCGGGCGTAAATCGTTTTCCAGCGGCTCGGTCGTGCTGACACATGTGCTGGTTCCGGCAGTGCTCGACGACGCGCCGGAGGGCACGATCGGCGTGTTTCTGCTGCCGACGGATCGGCCCGGCATGCGCATCGACGAGACGTGGGACGTGATGGGCATGCGCACCACGGCCTCGCACGATCTGGTGCTGGAGGGCGTCCCCGCCTCGCCCGCCGATCTGGTGCTGCGCCGCGCTCCGGGTGTGCCAGATCCCGGTCGGACCAGCGGCGGCGCGTGGTTCGGCATGACGATCGCCGGGGTGTACCTGGGCGTGGCCGAAGCCGCCCGCGACGCGGCGATCCAGTTTGCCCACGAGCGCAGGCCGACCGCGCTCAAGGGCCAGTCGATCGCCACGCTTGAGCCGATCCAGCGGATGGTCGGCGCGCTTGAGGCCGAGCTGCTGACCGCCCGGTCGCTGCTCTACGCGATCGCCGATGCCTGGGCGCACTGCCCTGAGCAGCGCGCCGCGCTGATGCCGCAGATCGGTCTGTGCAAGGTCATCGCCACAACGCACGCCGTCAAGGCCACCGACCTGGCGCTGCGGGTGGTCGGCGGACAGTCGATGTCGCGGGCGCTGCCGCTGGAGCGCCTGTTCCGCGATGTGCGCGCGGGCCTCTTCCACCCGCCGACCGAGGAGCTGGCGTTGACGAGCATCGGCAGGAGCGTGCTGGGCGTGTAGCGCTAGACCACTCCGGGCATGATCCGCCGCGCGGCGAACATCCCGGCATCGCCGCCCTGAAGCTCACGCAGCAGGTGCTCCGCGACCATGATTCCCAGGCCCAGGCCGTGGCCGTTGAAGCCCACCGCAAAGGCGATCCGCTCGTCGCGGCGCAGGCGTCCCACCAGCGGCAGGCCGTCGGGCGTGAAGGCCATCGTCCCGGCCCAGCGCCGCTCGATCGGCACATCGGCCAGCTCCGGAAAGTGCCGCGCGAGAAACGCCTCAAGCGCGCTCTGAATACCGGGCGTCGTGTGATCGGCGTAGGTCCGCTCTGCGTCGAAGGCCAGGTTGCGGTAGCCGCCCAGCACAAAGCGTCCGTCCGGCAATTGCTGGAAGTACTCGAAGCCGTCGTCGCAGTAGCAGGCTTGCTGCAACACCTGCGGCGCGGGCGCGGTTGCGATCACCTGGCCGCGTCCCGGCACGATCGCGTCCGCGAACTCCGCGACCAGCAGCGGCGTCCAGGCGTTGGTCGCCAGCACCACGCGCTGCGCGACCACATCGCCGCCGCGCGATCGGACCAGCACGCCGTCGGCCTGCGACTCGATCGCGTAGACCTCGGCGGCCTCGCGCACCTGCGCCCCGCTGGCCTTGAGCAGCCCGGTCGTCAGGCTGGCAGGCTGGATCGCGCCGTCGTCGGGGATATGCACCCCGGCGATAAAGCCGCGTCGCAGCGGATCGTCGGCGTGCCACGTGGCGTTGAAGCCGTCCTCGCGCATCAGCCCGACCGACTCGCGCAGCTCCTCGGCCTGACGCTGATCGCAGGCCAGAATATAGCTGCCGCAGCGCCGCACGGGCGTGCCCAGCGTGGTCGCCCAGCCGATCATCGCCTCACGGTTGCGCACCGTCAGCGACCACAGCTCGCGCGTGGTGTCGCGCCCGTACAGCGCGCAGGCGTGGGCGTAGGAGTGCGCCACGCCGGTCAGCAGCAGGCCGCCGTTGCGCCCGGACGCGCCCCCGGCGATATGCCGCGCGTCTAACACCAGCGTGCTGCGCTGCTCGTCGCGCAGCTTGAGCGCCAGATATGATCCGATCAGCCCGGCCCCGATAATCACCGTATCGACATGTGGCGGCGTATCGGGCGCGCTGATCGTGGTTTGCCAAAGCCCAACCGTCATCGTCTACACTCCTTTTGTTGCTGATCAGGACGACTGTGTGAGCGCCTCGTGGACGGCGTGGTGAATCGCGGCGCGGAAACGGCCCCAGTCGCTCCAGCGCCCGTTGATCTCAGGGTCGAACTGCGGCCTGAGCTGCTCCAGGCGCTGCGCCAGCCGCGGCAGCTCGGCGACCGCCACCTCGCGAAAGTCGGCAACGCGCTCGTCGGGATCGACGCAGCCCAGCGTGCCGCCAACCTCGTCCAGCAGAAACGCGAAGGTATGAAAGCTGATCGGCCCGGATTGCGCCTCCGGGTGCGGCGGCACGTAGTAGGTGATCGCCGCCAGGAAGCGCCGCACCTCGACGTGCAGCCCGGTTTCTTCCTCGGTTTCGCGCAGCAGCGCCTCAAGGATCGGCTCTCCGTGGTGAATGCCGCCGGTCAGCAACCGGTAAGCGTCGGGCGGATAATAGGTCTTGCGCGCGGTCAGCAGCAGGCCGCTGCGCCGACGCAGCACCATACAGACCTCGCCGTAGCGGTCCGACTTGCCAAGCGGATCGAACAGCCGGTCGTCGAGCGTTATCGGTCGGCGGAGCGGCGATCCGTAGCGCTGGCCTAGCTCCGCGATCTCGCGTTCGATCGTCGGGTCGAGCATCACTGTTCCTTTCTTGCGCGGCGTCGCCGCTGCCAGCGCTTGATCCGCCGCGAGAGGAACATGCTCCCCGCGACGACCCAGCCGAGCCAGCCAAGGGCGGTCCAGCCATAGCGCGCGCTCCACAGCACGAAGCCGATCAGCACGCGGAAGGCTCCCATCTGCATCCGCTGATGGCGCATCACAGCGACAGGCCGCTCCCAATCCAGCGCCTCTAGCTCCGGCAGCCAGCCGCGATCGACGCAGCCTTCGAGCGAGAAAATATGCACCACGTCGGTGTACTGGGCCGCGATGCGCAGATCGCGGCGGAAGGCTTCCAGCGACATACGCGGCGATTGCAGGCCGGTGATCGGATCGAGGATCACGCCGCCGCCGGTCACGCCGATGCCGATGCCGTCGGCGTGCTGGCCGTAGGAGCGTACCACCGCGCCGCCGAGGTCGCTGCCGAAGATGCCTCGAAAAAAGTTGCTGCTGTAGAGCATCAAGACCTCTTCGTCGGCGGGCACGTCCACGATGTCGAGCATGCGCTGGATCAGCGTCGTCCCGGCGCGGCGATCGTCGACGATGAACGGGTACTGATAGGTATGCACCGCGTAGCCGTCGTGGCGGATCGTCGCCGCAAGATCGTGATAGGCCTCGCGGGCGGCGGGATAGAGCGCGTTGCGCTGCGCGAGCACCGCGCGGTTGAAAATACTGCGCATGCCCTGCCTGCGCGCGGCGTGCAGCTCCGCCAGCGACGGCTCGATGTCCAGCCCGACCGCCGTGAAGTGCAGATGCTCGCGCTCGGCCCACTCACGGAACGCCTGGTACGCTACGAGCGCCTGGGGGTAGTTGTGCAGGTTGAACCAGTAGCCTTCTTCGACCGGCAGCAGCAGCCAGGCCGTTACCGGAATATTGCGCGCGTTGAGCGTACGCACCGCAGCGGTACGCTGTGGGCTAAAATCGAGCATCGCCAGTGCAACGCCGTACTGCTGCGATCGTAATGTATCGATCAGGCCGGGCTGCTCGAATAGCTCGGCGAGCGCCAGCGGCCCCAGCTCACAAAAAAATATCACGTCTGGTCGGGGCATGGCTACAGCATAAAGGATGCGCCCGAAAAAAACAAACATGCCGAGCCGTGGACCGACGTTTTTCACGCCGCTGTGCGCGCTCGATTGGAGTATGATAGAGCAAAAGGAAACGCTATGACTGAATCCGCTATGTTCATTCTGCTGGTGGTGTTCGTGCTGTTCGTCGTGCAGCTCATGGCGATCACGTCCACCTGGCATCGCCTGACGGCGCGCCTGCACCGCTCCGCCGACACGCCACCCTTCAACACCGTGCTGACGATCGAGTCGGTCGGGCAGCAGCCGGTAGCGGTCACGCGGCTGCTGGAGCGCATGACCCGCCTGGATGTGGGCGAGATCGATCGGCTTGCCAGGCGCGGCGGTCGTCTGCCGCTGCCTATGTCGCGGCCAGCGGCGCTGCGGCTGGCCCAAGAGCTGCGGCGCGTCGGCGCGGAGGTACAGATCGCCGACCGCGAGACTCGTCAGCAGCCGGTGGCGTGACATGCCGACTGTTGTCGACGCCCTGAATCGTGTGCTGGACGTGCCGCGCACGCCGCAGCGGATCGTCTCGCTGGTGCCCTCGCTGACCGAGTGGCTTTTCGCGCTGGGCCTGGATGAGCGCGTCGTCGGTGTGACAGACTTTTGCACGCGGCCCACGGCAGCCGTCGCCGCCAAGCCCAGGCTGCGTGGCACGAAAAACCCCGATCGTGCTCGCATCATTGCGCTTGAGCCGGATCTGGTGATCGCCAACAAGGAAGAAAACCGGGAGCGCGATGTCGAGGCGCTGGCGGCGGCTGGTCTGGCGGTGTTTGTCACCGATCCCTGCACCGTGGCACAGGCGATCGAGACGCTGGCAGGGCTGGCGCAGGTGGTGGATGCTGCCGACGCCGCTCAGCCGCTTCTTGCCGAGATGCGCGCGGTCTATGCCGAGACGATGGCTGTTGCCGATCCTGGGCGGCGCGTGCTGGCTCCGATCTGGCGCGATCCCTGGATGGCGATCGGCTCCCAGACCTACGCCGACGATCTGCTGCGCGTCTGCGGCGGGCAGAACGTGGCCGCTTCGCTACCGGGACGCTATCCCCGCTTCGCGCTGGAGCAGATCCCCGCGCTGCGGCCCGACCTGATCGTGCTGCCCTCCGAGCCGTACGCCTTCTCCTCAGTCGATCTGTCGGCGCTTGAGCCGTTTTTCGGCGGCGCGGTGCATTTCGTGGACGGCGAGCTGCTGACGTGGTACGGGCCGCGTATCCCGCTGGCGCTGCGCACGTTTCGCGCGCTGCTAGAGGGCGGTTCGGATCACGACTCTTGATCAGTTCCAGGTTCCAAGCTCCAAGTTCCAAGCTCAGGTCCTCTTTTGTTCTCTTGTTCCGTTGTTCTCCTGTGCTTTCGCCCCCTGGTATGAATCCCCCTGCCGGAGTGGGCGAAATGGCGTATTTGCGAGCAGCGGCATCGCAGGGTATGCTATACAGTAGTGCGTTTTGGAGGCTACCATGCATTATAAAGTGTTCATCATCGGCTCCGGCCCGGCTGGGCTGACGGCGGCGCTGTACGCCGCGCGAGCCAACTTAAATCCCGTCGTCGCACGGGGGCTGCAACCGGGCGGCCTGATCGCGACCACCGACGAGGTCGAGAACTATCCGGGCTTTCCCGATGCGATCAACGGCTTTGATCTGGCGCAGAAGATGGAGCAGCAGGCGGCGCGCTTCGGCACGGCCTTTATCGACGGCATTGTCGAGCAGGTCGAGCTGCGCGAGCGCCCCCTGCGCATCACGATGGACTCCGGCGAGACGCATACCGCCGATACGCTGATCATCTCGACGGGCGCATCGCCGCGCAAGCTGGGCGTTCCAGGCGAGAACGAGCTAGCCAATCGCGGCGTCTCGTACTGCGCGGTCTGCGACGGCTTCTTCTTCCGCGAGAAGAAGCTGGTCGTCGTCGGCGGCGGCAACAGCGCCGTCGAAGAGGGGCTGTTCCTGACGCGCTTCGCCAGCGAGGTCAAAGTGATCCATCGCCGCGACGAGCTGCGCGCCGATCCGATCATTCAGCAGCGCGCGTTCAATAATCCCAAGATGACCTTCGTCTGGGATACGGTCGTCACCGAGGTGGTCGGCAACGGCAAGGTGACGGGCGTGCGCGCCAAGAATATCAAGACCGGCGTCGAGGAGTTGATCGAGGTGGACGGCGTGTTCCCCTACATCGGCCACATCCCGAACACCGGCCTCTTCAAAGGCCAGATCGATATGGACGAGAACGGCTACATCCTCACCGATGGTCGCACCCGCACCAACATTCCGGGCGTGTTCGCGGCAGGCGACGTGGTCGATCATATCTATCGTCAGGCGATCACGGCGGCGGGCGAGGGCTGTATGGCGGCGATGGAAGCCTCGTGGTATCTGGATAATCTGGACCATAAGGGGGAGAGCCTGGGCCAGTGGTAGCCCAGTGCACATGTCATCATCGCTGAACGTAACACACGCATCTGAGAGGGCATCCACACGGATGCCCTTTCGCGATCGTGCTGGCGATCCGCCGTATGCGATACCATGCCGCTATGTAAAGGTCTGACATAACATTGATCAAAAGTCCCACGCGCAAAGCCGCAGCCATGCTATAATCGGGGCAGCCGAGATCAGCCCGTTGTGGAGGAACGAACATGGAGATTTCGCATCGCCGACTCAATCGAGTAGACGTGCTGGCTATTTCAGGCCGGCTGACCGCCGCAGAAGCGCCGCAGGTTCAGGAACGCATCAATCAGCTCTTCAACGAAGGCCGCTACCGTATTTTGCTCGACTTCGCCGGCCTTGAATATGTGAGCAGCCCTGGCCTGCGGGTCTTGATCGAAGCTCGGAAGCGCGCCCGTGAGTGGAAGCTGACGGACTTCGATCGTGGCGATGTGCGAATTGTCAACCTGCCGCCTCGCATTCGGGAAGTGTTCGACTTGACCGGCTTCACCTCATTGTTCCACATCTACGATGATCTTGTCGAGGCTGTCGGCAGCTTTTAGCACCAACTTTTATGTAGCGAGCGCCACTGCGGCGCTCGTTGCCGTATAGCATCATGCCTTTTCGGACGATTACCGTGGAAGCATCGCTGGAGCATCTGGCGACGATCAGCGATTTCGTGGTGGACCAGGCCCGCGCCGCCGGTCTGGATGAGCACGCGGTCTGGGAAGTGCAGCTGGCGGTCGATGAGGCCGTGACCAATGTGATCCAGCACTCCTACGCCGAGGCCAAAGACACGATCACGCTGACGACCAGCCATGTCGGCGATGTGTTTGAAGTCTCGATCTGTGATCGCGGCGAGCCGTTCAATCCCGACGAAGTGCCGGAGCCGGATCTGATCTCGCCGCTGGAAGAGCGCCGCACCGGTGGGCTGGGCCTGTACCTGATGCGTAAGCTCATGGATCGGGTCGAGTTTCGCTTTGAGGACGGTGAAAATATCCTGGTGATGACCAAGCGTATCCCGCGCGCCGACCTGCGAGTCGTCTCGCTGTCGGGGCGCATCGACGCGGCGACCGCGCCTGCGGTGAATAGCACGGTGCGCGAGGCGATAGCTCAGGGCGCGCATCAGATCATCATCGAGCTGCGTGATGTGACGTTCTTATCCAGCAGCGGCCTGCGCACGCTGCTGCTGCTGGCGCGCGAGCTGCGCCGCGAGGGCGGCGATCTGATCCTGTGCGCGCTCCAGCCGCAGGTCGCCGAGGTCTTTCACCTGACCGGCTTCGATCAAATTTTTCAGCTTCATCATACTCGTGAGGAAGCTGCCGCCGGCTTCGTCAAAGAGACATGAGCGCCAAAGACGAGCGATTCAACCTGCCACGCTCGATTGCCACAATCCTGCGGATGCGCCAGCGGACGCTGCGCGAGCTGGAGCTGCTTAATGAGGTTTCGCGCGCGATTATTCGCTCGGCGCTGGATGTCGACGCGCTGTGCGATCTGGTCTATCACGAGGCCAGCAAGATCCTCGATACCCGCTGGTTTCACCTGGCGCTCTTTGAAGGCACGCACTATACGCTCAAGGTCCGCGTGATCGACGGCAAACGATTGCCGCCGCTGACCGTCGATCTCAGCGATAACGAGGGCCTGATGGGCTGGGTGCGTCGCACCGGCAAGGCGCTGCTGGTCGAAGATTTCGAGCTTGAGCTGCCGCAGCTTCCGGCGCGGCCCCGCTATCAGTCCGAGCATCCGCCGCGCTCCGGGATCTACGTGCCGCTGCTGGCAGGCGATACCGTGCTGGGCACGATCTCGGTCCAGAGCGAGCGGACGAATGCGTTCGATAGCAACGATATGCGGCTGCTCTCGCTGATCGCCGATAGCGCGGCGGCGGCGATCGCGAAGGCTCGCGCCTACGACTCGCTTCAGGTGCGGATCGGGCAGCTTGAGCTGATCGGCAAGGTCGGGCGGCAGGCGGCGATGATCCTCGATCTGGACGAGCTGCTGCCGCTGGTGGTGCACCTGATCCGCGACGAGTTCTGCTGCTTTCATGTGCATCTCTTCACCTGCGATCCCGCGACCAATCAACTGCTGTTTCGCGCCTCGACCGCCGATAACTCGTCGTTCTGGAGCAGCCGTAACCAGCGGCTGGCGATCGGCGAGGGCATCGTCGGCTATGTGGCCGAGACGCGCCATCCGCGCATTGTCAACGATGTCTCGCTTGAGCCGCGCTTTCTGCTGGACGTGCCCGGCACCAAGGCCGAGCTCGCCGTGCCGCTGCTCGTCGGCGACGACCTGATTGGCGTGCTGGACGTGCAGAGCAATACCATCGGCGCGTTCAGCGATAACGATCTGTTTGTGTTCCTGACGCTGGCCGATCAGATCGCGGTCGCGATCCAGTCGGCGAATGCCTACACCGAGCAGCAGGAGGAGGCGTGGACGCTGGCGGCGCTGCTCCAGACCGCCGAAAATATCGCGCGCGCCTCCAGCCTCGACGATCTGCTGGCGACGATCGTGCGCCTGCCGCCGCTGCTGATCGGCTGCGACCGCTGCGCGATCTTTTTGTATCGCCGCGCCGAAGATACGTTTGTGCCGATGGTATCATACGGCTGGGACGAGGCGATGTGCGCCGCGCTGATCCATCAGTCGATCAGGTCGCAGGAAGCGCCGCTGCTGGATCAGGTGCGCCACGAGGCCCAGCCGGTCGCGGTCGAGGACGACACGATCGCAGATAAACTGCCGCAGATTACGGCGCACTGCCCGACAGGGCTTCTGCTGGCGCTGCCGCTGACGGCGCGCGCTGCGGTGCTGGGCGTGCTGCTGCTCGATCGCTCGACCGGAGCCGAGCGCTGGACGCCGCGCCAGATGACGATCGCGATGGGCATTGCCAGCCAGGCGGCCAGCGCGATCGAGAGCGCGCTGCTGGCTCAGCAGGCCGTGGAGCAGGAGCGTCTGGCGCAGGAGATTCGTGTGGCGCGCGATATTCAGGCCGCGCTGCTGCCGAGCGCCGCGCCCCGGCTGCCGGGCTGGGAGGTCGCGTCGGCCTACCGGGCTGCTCGCGCGGTCGGCGGCGATTTCTACGATTTCTGGGTGCTGGAGCATAAGACCACGCCGCCGGATGTCGATACGTCGACAGTGCTGGCGCTGCCGGTGACGGCGGCGCAGCCCAATCCGCCGAGTGTCGCAGCATCCACCACGACGCCGCTTGCGTTTGGCTTTGTGATCGCCGATGTGTCGGATAAGGGCGTGCCCGCCGCGCTGTTCATGGCGCTGTCGCGCTCGCTGATGCGCGCAGCGTCGCTCGACGGCTCGGAGCCCGCCAAGGCGGTCGAGCGCGCCAACCGCTGGATCTCGCGCGACTCGCAATCGGGCATGTTTGTGACGCTCTTCTATGGCCTGCTCGATCCGGCCACGGGCGTGCTGCGCTTTACCAACGCGGGCCATAATCCGCCGATGCTGCTGCGAAACAACAGCACGATCGATACGCTCGGCACCAGCGGCATCGCGCTGGGCGTGATCGAAGAGATGCACTATCGCGAGTCGCAGGCGGTGGTCGGCATGGACGATGTGCTGGTCTGCTATACCGACGGCGTGACCGAGGCGATCAATAGCGCCGAGCAGGAGTACGGCGTGGGACGGCTGATCGATGTGGTGCGGAAGTATCGCGACCGCTCCGCCGAGGAGATCGTCCAGTCGATCCTGAGCGATCTTGCCGCGCATACCGGCGACCAGCCCCCATTCGACGATGTGACGCTGGTGGTGATCAAGCGGCTGGTAGGGTAGGGGGCGAGCGCCTTTAAACACGCCGCCGATCGAGACTTCACGACTCGATCGGCGGCGATTTGCTGTCCGTCAGGCTGGCGCTGGCGTTGCGAAGTACTCGGTGGTCGCTTCCTGGGTGAGCACCCAGAAGGTGTAGAGGCCGATCGCGGTGCCGATTGGGACGTTCACCAGGCCCAGCACGCCGACGACAATCGCCAGCACGCGCGCCCAGGGCCTGTGTTTGAGCAGGCCATAGCCCGCCAGCATGCCGGGTAGCGCCAGCGCCGCCAGCAGTAGCCCGATGGATGTGCCGACGATGCTGAGCACGGTTCTGGCCTCAGGCTCGCCGCTGGCAACGCCGATCCCCGTCAGCAGCACAAAGACAAATCCGCCAACCACCAGGAAGAGCGCATGCCCGATGATGTAGAGCCAGCCTAAGATCGTAACGTGCTGCTGCACTTCGCGTACATTCATGCTGTTCATCATGCCACCTCCGCTTGCTCGATGTACCGGGGCGGCCAGGGTTGGAACGAATGAGGTACATCGAGGGATGAGCAGAATATCCCAGTCTCAGGGTACGGCGCAGGGCTGCCATGTGACGAGAAGGCTTAGCTACGGTGGGGAAAGATCGCGCTACGGATGGTCGGTGGTGGCGGCTGCCAAATGCGGCGGAGCGGCTTAAAGACGAGGGACAGCGGCTCTACAACCGCTGTCCCGTGGGTCTGCTCTTAGCCGCGCTCTGCTTAGTGGCCCGCGACCTCGCGCGATAGACCGGCCTGTGCTGGGCCTCGTCCACGCCCGCCGCGCTGACTACCCGGTCGGCGCTGCTGGCGCTGCGGCTGCGCCTCGCCACGGAACGCAGGCTGCTGCCCGCTCCGCTGCGGCT
>DASUTC010000238.1 GCA_036374795.1 Herpetosiphonaceae bacterium | reverse complement strand
TGATATTATATATAATATATCGGAATAGCGATCGTTCCCACGTTGATCCAAGCGCTAGCAAGCGAAGCATTCCTCCTGGCCCTGGCACTCTACAACGCGATGAGCACCGTTCGATGGCAATCGATGGGCACCTGGAGCACGACCGGCCTACCGACCCTGAACAGCAGAATGCTCTCCATGCGGATCTCTCGCTGGCGATGCAGATGCCAGCCAAGTCTCAACGAGAAGGAGCACCAGACCATGCGCGTCTTGAGCACGATCATTGCGGCGGCATGTTTGAGCGCCGTCGTCGGCATGAGTGTACCAGCCCAGGCTGCGGCAAACGTCGGAACACTTGGAACGGAGACGCTGGCACCGAATGACGGCTGGGCCTCGTTCGGCACCAACAACCTTGGGCTAACCGGCACAACCGGCGGCGCCAGCGCCGACGAGGCGCACATCTACACCGTGACCAACCGCCAGGAGCTAGTCGCGGCCCTGGGCGGCAGCAGCAACGCCACGCCCAAGATCATCTACGTGCAGGGCACGATCGACGCCAACGTCGACGACCACAACCAGCCGCTGACCTGCGATGACTACGCCGCCGGCACCGGCTACAGCCTTGCCGCCTACCTCCAGGCGTACGATCCCGCCACCTGGGGACGAACGACGCGACCCAGCGGCCCGCTTGAAACGGCGCGCCAGGCGGCGCAGCGCAACCAGGCCGCTCGCATTCGGATCGGCGTCGGCTCCAACACCACGATCGTCGGGCTGGACGACGCGCGGATCATCGGCGCGAACCTGATCGTCGATCGCGTCGACAACGTGATCATCCGCAACATCACCTTTCAGGACACCTACGATTGCTTCCCGCAGTGGGACCCGACCGACGGCAGCGAGGGCAACTGGAACTCGGCCTACGACAGCATCTCGCTGACGACCGCCACGCATGTCTGGGCCGACCATAACGCCTTCAACGACGGCGATAATCCCGACAGCAACCAGCCGCTCTACTTTGGTCGCCCGTATCAGGTCCACGACGGCGCGCTGGACATTACGCGCGGCTCGGATCTGGTGACTGTCTCGTGGAACTATTTCTCCGACCACGACAAGACGATGCTGATCGGCTCGACCAACAACCCCGGCACGCCCGGCTCCCCCACGAGCGACTTCGGCAAGCTGCGCGTGACCATCCATCACAACGTTTTCTCGAACATCCTCCAGCGCGCGCCGCGCGTGCGCTTCGGCCAGGTTCATATCTACAACAACTACTACGAGATCACCGATGCCGAGAGCTACGGCTATAGCTGGGGCGTTGGCGTCGGCTCGCACATTTACGCCGAGAACAACTACTTCCGCACCGTCGAGGCCATCACGCCCGACAAGCTGATCTACGACTGGCGCGGCACGGATCGCACTGCCACGCTTTATGTTGCGGGCACGCTGGTCAACGGTCATTCGGCGCACGATCACATCGATCTGGTTGCCGCATACAACGCCGTCAACGATCCCGACCTGCCCAATGAAGCGAGCTGGACGCCCACGCTCTACGCCGTGCTGCATCCCGCACAGGCTGTGCCGGGCCTCGTCCTGCACCGGGCTGGCCCGCTGCGCTGATCGTCGGACGTACGTGCTGCGCTCGGTGATCGTCAGTGCCATGCAGTTCAGACATTTGACATGTTACATGGCACATCATATGCTAGCAGACGATCAAAACAACGCTTGCGCGCGGCGATCGCCTGGCAAGCTGGAGGTGAATGTCGATCGCCGCGCGCAAACCGACCGCAGCACATACACCGTTAGCACACGTTCGCATCGTTCGTTGCCCTGCTTCGCTGACCAGAAGCCGTCGACTGTCACCTGCTCCAATCATCGTCGCGAGCGCTGTTGTGGCGACAAACGCACTGGTGTACAGACGTTGTACAAACGGAGGAACATGATGAAGGTTCGCAGAAAGTTGGTCCCGCTGCTAGTCGTCTTCAGCTTACTCGTCGCCGCGTGCGGCAGCGCCGCGACGCCCGGTACAGGTGGCACTGGCGGCAGCCCGGCTGCAACCTCGGCGGCGGCCAATCCGGAGACAGGCGCGACCGGCCCGGAGACAACGACAGGACCGGCGACGGAAGCCAGCCCAGGCCCATCAGGTCAGGGCGGCGGCACAGCCAGCGGGCAGGCCGTCAACATGCAGGTGGCCTGGTGGGGTTCGCAGAACCGGCACGATCGCACGATCAAGGTGCTTGAGATGTTTATGCAGAAGAACCCCAACGTCAAGCTTACCTGGGAATTCGCCGCGTTCAACGACTACTGGACCAGACTTACCACGCAGGCCGCTGGCGGCAATCTTCCCTGCCTGATTCAGCACGACTACCAGTACATTGGCGACTGGGTCAAACGCGACCTGCTGATGCCGCTTGATGAGTACGTCCAGAACGGCACGATCGATACGAAGGACGTCGACGAAGGCTACCTGCAAGGCGGTCGTCTCGGCCCCGACAACAAGCTGTACGCGATCAGCCTCGGCACAAACACCCAATCGCTGATCGTCGATACGCAGATGTGGCAGGAGGCCGGTGTGGCGCTGCCGAAGCCTGAGTGGACCTGGAAGGAGTTCGAGCAGACGATCACCCAGCTCCATGACAAGCTGGGCAAGTACGGCATGAGCACCTCGATGGACGACAACCAGGTCTTCAAGCTGTGGGTCAAGCAGCACGGCGCGACGCTGTACAACAAGGAAGGGACCGCGCTGGGCTATGAGGACGACAAGATTTTTGTCGACTTCTTCAACATGCTCAAGGGCTGGATGGACAAGGGCGTGATTCCAACGCGCGAGTTCGAGGTGTCTCAGGGCGATGTCGGCATCGAAGACAACATCTTCGTCCGCCAGGAAGCGCCGATGATGTACGCGCACAGCAACCAGATCGTCGCTGTTGCGTCGGCGGCGGGCGGACGCGAGCTTGCGGTGTTTCCGTTCCCGAAGCAGGAGGGGGCGAATCCTGAGCCGGGCAACTACCTCAAGCCGTCGCAGTTCTGGTCGATCACCGCTGGCTGCCCCAAGGAGCAGGCCGATGTCGCCGCGCAGATCATCAATGTGTTCACCAACGATCTGGAAGCGAATGATGTTCTGGCGGCCGAGCGCGGCGTGCCGATCTCGAAGGCCGTGCAGGAGCATCTCAAGCCGAAGGTCGATCCGGCGCAGCAGAAGGCGTTCGAGCTGCTGGCCTACGTCGAGGAGCACCACAGCGAGCTTGACGCGCCCGACCCGCCGAACAGCCGTCAGGTGATCGACGAAGCGTACGTGCCGCTGATGGATCAGGTGCTCTACGGCCAGATGTCGCCCGAAGATGCCGCCAAGCAGTTCAGGGAGCAGGCCAACGCGCTCCTGTCGGCGAACAAGTAGGATTTACGGACGAAGGGAGGGTGCGGCACCGGGGCGTAGCGGGATCATGCAAGCGAGCGCTGCTACGCCCCGGCTCCACCTCCGCATGAGGTACGACGATGAGTAACACAGTACGCGGAAGTTCCGTAGCGACTCCAGCTCGAGCAGCCGTACCGAACATCAGGTCGACACATCCACGCAACCACAACCTTTCAGGCTATCTCTTCATCGCGCCCTGGTTAATCGGTTTCTTCGGCCTGACGCTGATCCCGATGGTAGCATCGCTCTACCTATCCTTTACCGACTACGACATCTTCACCTCGCCGCGCTGGATCGGCCTCGCAAACTTCCAGACCATGTTCTTCGAGGACGCCCGGTACTGGAAATCGGTACGCGCAACCTTCTACTACGTCTTCACCGCGATTCCCTTAAGGCTGGCGTTTGCGCTCGGCATTGCGATGCTGCTGAATACCGGCTTTAAGATGATGGGCCTCTACCGCGCGATCTTTTACGTGCCCTCGATCATCGGCGGCAGCGTGGCCGTTGCCCTGATGTGGCGGCGGATCTTCGGCCCCGAAGGCTTGCTCAATGCCGCGCTGGCCGTCGTCGGCCTGGAAGGACTTAACTGGCTCGGCAATCCGCGCACCGGGATCTGGACGCTGATCATTCTGGCGGTCTGGCAGTTCGGCTCGCCGATGCTGATTTTCCTGGCAGGTCTGAAGCAGATCCCGCCGGAGTTCTACGAGGCGGCGTCGATCGATGGCGCGGGCGGCTGGAAAAAATTCATCAGAATTACGCTTCCGCTGCTCAGCCCGGTGATTTTGTTCAATCTGGTCATGCAAATCATCTCCGGTTTCATGGTCTTTACCCAGGCGTTTGTCGTCACCGGCGGCGGCCCGCTGGACACGACGCGCTTCTATGCGCTGTACCTCTACGACCAGGCCTTCCGCAACTTCCGGATGGGCTACGCTTCGGCGATGGCCTGGGTGCTGCTGCTGATCATCGCCTTCTTCACGGCGCTGGCCTTCAAGTCGTCTGAGATGTGGGTCCATTATGAAACGAGTGGAGACTGATCATGGCTACACTAACCCGCAGCAGATCTTCTGTCACACCCAATCGGTTTGGTATCGAGCGCCCGACGAGAAGCAGCCTGATCTACCATATTTTTGTGGGCCTGTTCAGCGTGCTGATGATCTATCCGCTGCTCTGGCTGATCGCCAGCTCGTTCAAGCCGCGCGATGAGGTGTTTCGGCGCGCGACCGCGCTGATTCCCGAAAATCCGACGCTCGCGAATTATGTCGACGGCTGGGCTGGCTTTGGCGGCGTGACGTTCACCACCTTCTTTCTGAACTCGTTTATCATCTCCGGGCTTGGCACGATCGCGGTCGTCGCGTCGTCGGCGCTGGTAGCCTACGGCTTTGCCCGGCTGCGCTTCGTCGGGAAAGGCTTTTGGTTTACCTGCATGCTGCTCACGATGATGCTCCCAACGCAGGTCCAGATCATCCCGCAGTATATTGTCTTCAGCAAGCTCGACTGGATCAACACCTTTCTGCCGCTGCTGGTGCCGCGCCTGTTTGGTCAGGCCTTCTTCATCTTCTTGATGATCCAGTTCATCCGGGGCATACCGCGCGAGCTGGACGAGGCGGCAGAGATCGACGGCGCGAGCAAGTTTGGGATCTTCTGGCGCATCATGGTGCCGCTGCTCGTGCCAGCACTGATCACGTCGGCCATTTTCTCGTTCTACTGGACCTGGGACGATTTCTTCGGGCCGCTGCTCTACCTGAGCAAGCCACAGCTCTACACCGTATCGCTGGCGCTCAAGAACTTCGCCGATGCGTCCGGCTCGACCAACTGGGGCGCGATCTTCGCGATGTCGGTGCTGTCGCTGGTCCCGGTCTTTGCGCTCTTTATTTTCTTCCAGCGCTACATCGTCGAGGGCATCAGCACGAGCGGCCTGAAGGGCTGACTATCCGATCCAACCTGGGAGTCGGGAAGAGCAAGGAGCAGGACATATGCCAGAGCGAAAGCGGTATGCAATCGTCGGTCTGGGATCGCGGTCGCGGATGTTTACTACGGCGATCCTCAAGGATTATAGCGAGCGCGCAGAGCTGGTCGCCTTCTGCGATGTCAACCAGACACGCATGGACTACTACAATCAGTACTATGCCGAGACGCTGAGCGCTCGTCCGGTGCCGACCTACAGGCCGCAGGACTTCGAGCGGATGCTCGACGAGCAGCGGGTCGACACGGTGATCGTCACGTCGATCGACCGGACGCATCATCGCTATATCATGTGGGCGATGGAGCTGGGCCGCGATGTGATCACGGAAAAGCCGATGACGATCGACGCGACGCGCTGCCAGGCGATTCTCGATACCGTCAACGCGACCGGGCGGAAGCTGACGGTGACATTCAACTATCGCTACGCGCCGCGCAACGCGAAAGTCAAGGAGCTGCTCCAGGCCGGAGTCGTGGGCAAGGTGCTCTCGGTCCACTTCGAGTGGCTGCTGGACACCGTTCACGGCGCGGACTACTTCCGGCGCTGGCACCGCGACAAGCGCAACTCCGGCGGGCTGATGGTCCACAAGTCGACGCACCACTTCGATCTCGTCAACTGGTGGCTGGACACGCAGCCGCAGACGGTCTTCGCGATGGGCGATCTGCTCTTCTACGGGCGCGAAAACGCGGAGGAGCGCGGCGTGACCCGGTTCTACGAGCGCGCCTATGGTCGCAAGGCCGCCGAAGACGATCCCTTCGCGCTGCACCTGGACCGCGATGAGGCGCTGCGGCGCATGTACCTGGAGGCCGAGAAAGAGGATGGCTATCTGCGCGACCGCAGCGTCTTCGGCGAGGGCATCTCGATCGAGGATGATATGTCGGTGCTGGTGCGCTACCGGAACCGCGCGATCATGAGCTACCACCTGACCGCGTACTCGCCGTGGGAGGGCTACCGGGTGGCGTTTAACGGCACCAGGGGGCGGCTCGAATACGAGGTCCACGAAAACTCCTACGTCAGCGGCTCCCACCGCGATACCAACCTGCCGGAGCTGCGCGACGCCCAGGAGGTGGTCGTCGACGAGCCGACCAGCATCCTGATTCGTCCGCAGTGGGGCAAGCCGCTGCGCGTGGAGGTCGAAGGCGGCAGCGAGGGCGGCCACGGCGGCGGCGACCGGCGCATGCTGGATACGATCTTCGTCGGCGGGCCGACCGATCCTCTGGGCCGCGCGGCTGATCACGTGGCCGGAGCGATGTCGATCTTGACGGGCGTTGCCGCCAATCAATCGTTCGCCACGGGATTGCCGGTCCACGTGCCGGATCTGGTGCGGTTCTAAGGGGCAGCCCGGTGCAGGAGGGCGCAGCCAGCACGAGCGAGCTTCGGTGGCCGACGATCAGCGACACCTGTCGTCCGTGGACGCGCTGGTGGTGGCTGGGCAGCGCCGTGGATGAGGCCGAGATCACCCGCCAGCTTCGGCTCTTCCAGGCGGCAGGCTTTGGGGGTGTGGAGCTGAGCCCGATCTATGGCGTTGTGGGCGAGGAAGCGCGCAGCATTCCTTTTCTCAGCCCGCGCTGGATCGAGATGCTGCGCCACACGGTGCGCGAGGCGCGGCGGCTGGGCCTGGATGTCGATATGATCTGCGGCACGGGCTGGCCCCTGGGCGGGCCGTGGGTCGGCCCCGAAGATGCCGCCGCGCGCTGCCTGTTCGAGCGCTACACCGTCCGCGAGGAAGCGCGCGTGACGGAGCCGATCGTGAGCCGGGAAGAGCCACAGGCGGCGTTGCAGGCGTTGATGGCGTTCTCACACGACGGGCAGGTGCGTGACCTGCGCGAGCATGTGGATGCGCGGCGGCGGCTGGTGTGGACGGCACCCACGGGGCAGTGGACGCTCTACGCGCTGTTTCAGGCCGGGACCGGCCAGCAGGTGAAGCGCGCCGCGCCGGGCGGTGAGGGCAACGTCGTCGATCACTTCTCCGCGACTTCGATCGAGCGCTACCTGGACCGCTTTGACCGGGCATTCGCGGATCTACCAGCCGAGGAGCGGGTCCGCTGCTTCTTCAACGATTCCTACGAGGTCTACGGCGCAAACTGGACCGCCGCGCTGCTGCCGCAGTTCGAGCGACGGCGAGGCTACGACCTGCGGCGCGACCTGCCCGCGCTCTTCGGAGAGGCCGACGCCGAGATCGTGCGCCGCGTACGCTCGGATTATCGCCAGACGATCGCCGATCTCCTGCTGGAGCACTTCGTCGAGCCGTGGACCGCGTGGGCGCATCGCGGCGGTGCCATGACCCGCAACCAGGCGCATGGCTCGCCCGGCAACCTGCTCGATCTGTACGCGGCAGCGGATATTCCCGAAACCGAGGCATTCGGCACCGATTGGCTGCGGCTGGCTGGCCTTACGCCGCTGCCCGGCACTCCGGCAGGCTACGGCGGCGCGGCGGAGATCCTGGCATGCAAGCTGGCCTCATCGGCGGCACATGTGGCGGGTAAGTGGCTGTGCTCAAGCGAAGCGTGTACCTGGCTCGGCGAGCATGGCACGGTGCCGCTGGCCCATATCAAGGCCGAGATCGATCTGCTCTTCGTGATGGGCATTAACCATGTCGTCTTTCACGGCACGCCGTTTTCGCCCGCCGACGCCGACTGGCCCGGCTGGATGTTCTATGCGACAACCCACATCGGCCCGACCAACCCGTCGTGGCGCGACCTGCCCGCGCTCAACGCCTACATTAGCCGCTGCCAATCCTTCCTCCAGGCCGGGCAGCCCGACAACGATCTGCTGCTGTATCTGCCGATCTTCGATCTCTGGGCCGCCGATCACGACGCGCCCGACCTGCTGCGCTTTCTGACGCCGCACAACACGCGGGATTGGCTGGACGAGAGCCTGCCGGACTTTACGGCGACCGCTCGGCGGCTGTGGGATCGCGGCTATAGCTTCGATTGCGTCTCCGACCGGCTGCTAGAGGACGCGATCCACGTCGTCGAGGGACAGATCCGGTCGCGCGGCGGCGCGTATGCGGCGCTGATCGTCGCTGGCTGTCGGTACATACCCCCGGAGACGCTTGAGCGCATCGGGCAGCTTGCGCGGCACGGCGCGACGATCGTGGTGGTGGGCGATCTGCCGGAGGACGTGCCTGGTCTTGGCAATCTGGCTGAGCGTCGCGAGCAGCTTCGACGTGTGCTATCGGATCTCGGCCCGCTTCAGCCGATCGGAGCAGGCATCTACGAGGCGCGCCTGGACCAGGGCCGTCTGCTCGTCGGGGCGGACGTAGAGGCGCTGCTGCATGCGGCGGGCATCCGGCGCGAGCGCATCGTCGACGCGGGCATCGAGCTGATCCGCCGCCGCGACGACGACGGCTATCTCTACTTCATGACGAATCCAACGCAGCAGCGGCTCAATCAATGGGTCAGCCTGTCGATCCGGGCGGCATCGGCGATCATCTTCGATCCGGCCAGCCAGCGCCACGGCATCGCGCGCACGAGGACAGGCAGCGCTGAAACACAGATCTATCTCCAGCTAGAGCCGGGCGAGTCGCTGCTGCTGCGGGCGCGCTCCCAGCCGACGGACGGGCCGCAGTGGCCGTATCTGGCACCGGCTGGCCCATCCCTGCCGATCGCGGGCGCGTGGCACGTCGATTTCATCGCGGGCGGTCCCGCGCTGCCTGCTCCGAGAGCCGTCCAGCGCCTCAGCAGTTGGACCGAGTGGCCGGACGATACCGAGATCCTGCGGGCATTCTCCGGCACCGCGCGCTACACGATCACCTTCGAGCGGCCCGCCAGCAGCGCCGATACGTGGGCGATCGACCTGAGAAACGTCTGTTATAGCGCACGGCTGCGGCTCAACGGCGCGGATCTCGGCACATGCTATGCGCGGCCCTTCCGCGTCCTCCTGCCCGTTGGTCTGATCGAGGGCCGGAATCACCTGGAGATCGAAGTAACGAATCTTATGGCGAATCGCCTTGCGGCGCTGGACCGCCAGGGACGAGGCTGGCGCAGGTTCTTCTTCGTCAGTATCACGTACCAGGAGTTCAGCGCCGCTGATTGGGAGCCGCTGCCGTCAGGGCTGCTTGGTCCGGTTCGGCTGGTGCCGCTCCGCCGCCTGCCGTCTATGTAACCTTCGGCGCGGCAGATGCTTATCCTTTTTTGCCGATTCTCGCGACGATCTTGTCCAATGCCTGCTGGTTCAGATTCGCCAGCGGAAAATCCGCAGGCGTGTGCTGGCCCTGCTGCGCCGCCCGGCAGTGCGCGATCAGCGTACGCAGCGCCGCGAGAAAATCCTGGGCGAGGCGCTCGATGGTCGTGGCATGATGCAGATTGGCGCTGTATTTCCATGCCAGACGTAGCTGGCCGCCGATGATGCCGCCCTGCACTTCGATCGGATAGCGCGTGCTCCACAGGCCAAGCGCCGGATCGTTGCCGCTCGGCGGTAATCCAAAAGGCGACTCGTCGGGCAGCGCCTGGTCGAACTGGCCCAGGTAGTTGAAGCTTACTTCGGCCTGTGGCAGCGCTCGCAGCCGCTCGCGCACCGCCGTGTCGGGGCTGAGATAGCGCAAAATGCCGTAGCCGATGCCGCGCTGCGGGATGCGTCGAAGCTGCTCTTTGATCGCCTTGATCGCCTCGCCCGGCTCGTCCGCCGGGCTGGCCCGGAGCAGCACCGGGAAGACCGTGGTGAACCAGCCGATCGTACGCGATACGTCCAGATCCTCGAAGATCGTCTCGCGCCCGTGGCCGCGCAGGTCGAGCAGCAGGCTCGTGCCATTGGTCCAGCGGGCAAACGCCTGCGTCAGCGCGGTCAGCAAGATGTCGTTGATCTGGGTGTGATAGGCCGCCGGAACCTCCTGGATCAGCGCGTGAGTCTCTGCGGCGTCGAGCGTGATGGTGACGGCGCGGGTCGACGCGCCCGTGTTGACGCCCGCCGGGGTATCCCGTGGCAGCCGCGCAACGTGGGCGCGCGACTCGTCCAGCCAGTCGGCGAGCTGGCGCTGAAGCTCCACGGACTGAGCGTAGGCCGCAAGCTGCTCGGCCCAGCGCTTGAACGAGGTCGTCTTGGGCGGCAGCGCTATCGTCTCGTCGCGCACGACCTGCTGGTAGGCGGTTTGCAGATCTTCCGCCAGGATGCGCCGTGAGACGCCGTCGAAGGCCAGCGCGTGCGTGCCGAGGAGCAACACCTGTGGCAGGTCTGCGCCACGGTCGATCAGCGCGGCGCGCAGCAGCAGGCCATCCGATAGCCTCACCTGCGCCCGCACCGTGTCGATCGCCGCTTCGATCGCGGCCTGTTGCCCGCCGTGCGCCAGCGCCGAAAGATCGACATACGTCACCGGCAGATCCGTCGGCGGCTCCGCGATGCGCTGCTGCCAGCCGGTCGGCGTCTGTGTAAAGCACAGACGCAGCGCGTCGTGATGAGCGACGAGCTGCCGCATAATCTGCTCAAGCTGCGGCGGCGCGACCGGCTGCCGGACCTCAAGCACGATGATCTGGCTCCAGAGCTGCGGATCGGGGATCTGCTCGAAAAACCAGTGCTGGATCGGCGTGAGCGGCACGGCACCGGTGACAAGTCCTTGCTCGGACTGAGCCTGCGCTCCCGTCGTGGCGACCGCCGCGAGCTCGGCGATGGTCTGGTGCTCGAACAGTTGCCTGGCGTTCAGCTTCAGGCCCGCGCGATTGGCTCTGGCGATCACCTGAATGCCGAGGATCGAGTCGCCGCCCAGCGCGAAGAAGTTGTCGTGGATGCCCACGCGCTCCAGCTTGAGCACCTCGGCCCACAGATCGGCCAGGGTTTGCTCCGCCGGTGTGCGCGGCGCGACAAACGCTTGCTTCGTCAGGTCGCGGGTCCGATCCGGCGCGGGCAGAGCGGCGCGATCGAGCTTGCCGTTGCGCGTCAGCGGCAGCGCATCCAGCAGCACAAACGCGGCAGGGATCATGTAGTCGGGCAGCCGCTCGCTCAGCGCATGACGCAGACCGTCGATCAGCAGGCTGGGGCTGTTCCAGGTCGGCTGGCGGCTGGGCGGGGCGAATCCTGCCGCAGCCGGCTGCTTCGTGGGACGCGCGGCAAACACGTTGTAGAGGCCGGTATCTTTCAGCGCCGCCTCCTGCTCGATGGCGACGGTGTAGCCGCGCCGCGCCAGCAGCGCTCTGACCTGCTCGACACGATCGCCGATTGCGTGAACCTCAAGCACGATCTGCCGGATCCTGGGCCAGTCCTGCTCGTCGATCCCGGCCAGCACCTCGAGCTCGCCCTTTTGCGCGTCGATCTTGAGCAGATCGATGCGCTCGATGCCCTGCTCGCGGATCACCTCCGAGATCGTCGTCAGCGGACAGATAACATCCTGGCTGGTCAGCCGCTCGGCGATCACCTGCTCCAGCAGGTCTTCGCGCAGCTCCGGCGCGTCGGACGTGGCCCGCTGCTGGTTGCGCACAAACGATTTGATGATCGCTTGCTCGGCCTGGGCATCCACGTACCGCCCCGACATCACCGATGCGTGCGGGTAGTAGGTAAAGCTGGCCTGTCCGGCGCGATCGGCCAGACCGGCGTTGCACGGCCTGATATTCGGCTCGTAGAGCACCGCGTTCAGACGCAGCACCTCGAAGATCAGCGGCAGCGGCTCGAAGGCATAGATCGTCGCGTCGGGGCACTCCTGGCGCACAAACAGGCTGAACAGGCCAATATTGGCTCCCACGTCAAAGACGCACGCGCCCGGCTCCAGGACGATCCCGTGTCGCAGGTAGCTGCGCGTCGTAACGATCTCGTCGAAGAGCAGATCGGTTTCGTTCTTGTTCAGGTGGATGATCGTCTGTCCATTCGGCAGATCGTAGCGGGCGTGATCCGCGAGCTGGCCTGTCTGCTCCAGCCGCAGCAGTTGGCGAACCGGCAAGGCACGCTCCGCGTCGGGCACGATGTAGGCGACGAGGCGCTGCTCCGGCGCTCCGTCCGCCGCCTGGTCTTCGCGCAAGACGACCGCAGCGCCCTGCACGGCGGGATGCGAACGCAGCGCGGCTTCGATCTCGCCTAGCTCGATGCGGAAGCCGCGCACTTTGACCTGCTCATCGTCCCGGCCCAGGTATTCCAGCGTTCCATCGGTACGATAGCGGGCCAGATCGCCGGTGCGATAGAGCCGCGCGCCACCCTGAGGGTACCCGGTCTGACCAAATGGATCGGGCACGAAGCGCGCGGCGGTGAGGTCGGGGCGGTGGAGATAGCCGCGCGCCAGGCCAGCGCCGCCGAGGTACAGCTCGCCCGCCACGCCCACCGGCACGGGGCGCAGCCGACGATCGAGCAGATAGACCCGCGTGTTGGCGATCGGGCGTCCGATCGCTGGCTGCGTCAAGCCCGGCTGGATGCGGCAGATCGTGGCATCGACCGTGGACTCGGTCGGGCCATACAGGTTATAGAAGCGGCGCTGCTCGTCCCGGGCCAACTGCTGCCACAGCGCCGGGTCGATCGGCTCGCCGCCGACCAACACCTGTGAGGGTACGGCTCCCAGCGTCGCGGCGCGACCCTCGGCCAGCAGCAGCCGGAGCTGCGAGGGCGTGCAATCAAAGACATCCAGCGCGTGCTGTCGGAGATAGGCTGCGAGCGCATCGGGATCGAGGCGGATCTCGGCGGGCAGCAGATACAGGGTATGGCCGCGCAGCAGTTGGATGATCTGCTTGACCGAGGTATCGAAGCTCAGCGGGCCGTTCACGCTGACGCGCAGCGGCGCGGCGGGCTGCTGATCGTAGATCGCGTGATCCAGGCCGATCAGCAGGTTGAGCACCGAGCGATGCTGCACCACCACGCCTTTCGGCTGTCCCGTCGAGCCGGAGGTGTAGATCACATAGGCCATGTTGTCGGCATCGCAGGCGACGACCGGCTCATCCGTGCTCATCCGCTCGATCGCCGCGCGGTCGGCGTCCAGGCAGATCGCCTGGGCGGTGGCGTGTGGAAACTGCGTCAGCAGTGACCGCTGCGTGACCAGCGCGGCTGCTCTGGTATCGGTCAGCATCCATTCCAGCCGCGCGGCGGGCGCGTCAGGATCGAGCGGAACGTAGGCCGCGCCCGCTTTCAGGATGCCGAGCACGCCGACAATCAGGTCCAGCGAGCGCTCGACGCACAGCGCGACGCATCTTTCGGGGCCGACGCCTCGCGCTTGTAGATAGCGCGCGAGCTGGTTAGCGGAAGCGTTCAGCGCCGCATAGGTCACGCGCTGCTCCTGATACACCACCGCGACCTGCTGCGGCGTGCGCGCGGCCTGCTCAGCAAACAGATGGTGGATGCAGGCGTCGCGGGGGTAGGCGATCTCGGTCTGGTTCCATGCTTCCAAAAGCTGCTGGCGCTCGGCGCGGCCTACCAGATCAAGCTCGTCGATCGGCGCTTCGGGAGCGGCGAGCGCGCTTCCAAGCAGCGTCTCGAACTCACCCGCCAGGCGCGCGATGTCGGCGGCGGAGAAGCGCTGCGCGTCGTAGTGAAGCTCGGCGCGCAGACCGTCGT
This sequence comes from Herpetosiphonaceae bacterium, assembly GCA_036374795.1. Lineage (NCBI taxonomy): Bacteria > Bacillati > Chloroflexota > Chloroflexia > Herpetosiphonales > Herpetosiphonaceae > Herpetosiphonaceae bacterium. Next base: position 8,285 of record DASUTC010000238.1, on the reverse strand, counting down.
CGGCGCGCACGCAGCACAGGCTGAGCTTAAAGCGATCGATCGTGGCATCCTGCCCGTCCAGCGACCAGACGAGGCCGCCGCTATCGGTGGCTGGCTGCTCCGCGAACTCGAAGCACGCCGCGCAGAAGGGCGGCTGGTGCGGACTCCGGGGATCGGCTGCGATCCGCTCCCAGCTAAAGGAATCCTGCCAGGCGGTGGCCTCGCGTGTCGCCGCGCCCACCTGAGCTACGAGATCGCTGAAGCGCAGATCGGGCGACATCCGGCAGCGCACCGGGATCATCCGCGTGAGCAGCCCGATCGCGTCCTGAAGCTCCTCGTCGGCACGTCCATTACGCGCCACACCAACATCGATCTCCGCTCGATCTGCCAGCCGCCACAGGAGGACGTACCAGCACGCCAGCAGCAGCATATCCGCCGACGTAGCAAGCCGGTGGGCAAGAGAATCGATCCGGCTGACCATCTCAGGCCCGATCGCCACGCCGATCCGCTCCGGCACGAAGTCGACGATCCCGTCCGCCTCGCGCTCGGATGGCAGCCGCAGCGTCGACAGCGCCGCCAGATCCCGGCTGCGCCAGTAGGCCCGCCCCGCGCCGCCGTCTTCCGATTCCAGCAGCTCGTTCAGGTACTCGGCCAGATCGGCATATTGCAGCGGCTCGTCCGCTGGCTGCGCGGCTCCGCAAGCGACGGCATAGGCCCGGCTGATCTCGCGCAACAGCCCCGACAGCGTGCTCCGATCCGCGCAGAGCGCCGGAAGCGACAGCAGCAGCACATGGTGCGGCGGCGCGAGCGTCACGAGCGCGAGATGCAGCGGCGGCCCCGACGCGACATCGAAGGGCAGCCCGCGCAGCTTGCCGATCACGGCTTCGATCGCGCGCGCTTGCGCCGCCGAGTCCTGGCCCGTCAGATCGCGATCGAGCCACAGCGGCTCGCAGGTGTCCTCGATCACCTGAACCGGCAGCGCGGCACCCGGCAATTGCCGAAAGGTTGTCCGCAGGATCTCGTAGCGCGCGATCACATCGCGGATCGCCTCGTGGAGCGCAGCATGATCGAGCGGACCCTCGATGCGGATCGTGCCCGCAGCCCGGTACTGCATCTCGTGATCGGCCTGCTGGAGCGCCCAGACGCGGCGTTGCTGTGGTGAGAGTCGGAAGCCTTCAATCGTTTGCACGTCGCTCGATCTCCCTTTCTTTGCTCAAGCACCTGCTGCTACATTAATCATCATGCCCTGCATGCTCCTTGCCGCGCCCGCCGATCGTTTTTCGCCGGACGTGTTTGAGCTTCTGCTGGCGAAGCAGCTTCGCGTGCTGCTGCTCCGCCTCGGTCAGCACGGCCACGAGCTCGCCGAGCCGCATGTCGGGCTGCGCGGCGATGGTCTTCAGCGCCATCTCGAACTGCGCCGCGAAGCGCGACAGCGTCGTGGCATCGAACAGCGCGGTTTTGTAGATCAGCGAGCCGCGCATGCCGGTCGGTGTTTCCGAAAGATTGATCACCAGATCGAACTTCGCGCTGCCTGTGTCGACCGCGACCGGCGCGAGATGGAGGTTATGGAGCTGAAGATCGGGCATGGGCGTGTTCTGGAGCACAACGATGATCTGGAAGAACGGCGACCGGCTCAGATCGCGCTCCGGCTGAAGCTCCTCCACAAGCTGCTCAAAGGGCAAATCCTGATGCGCGTACGCCTCCAGCGTCGTCTCGCGGACCCGGCGCATCAGCTCGCGCAGCGTCGGGTTGCCCGCCAGGCTCGTACGCAGCACCAGCACATTGACGAAGAAGCCGATCAGCGGCTCGATCTCAGGGCGATTGCGGTTGGCAATGTCGGTGCCGACGATGCTCTGATCCTGGCGCGTGTACCAGTGCAGCAGCGCGTGCAGCGCCGTCAGCAGCGTCATAAAGAGCGTCACGCCTTCCCTGCGACTGAGCGCCACCAGCTCGGCATGGAGCGCCGCAGGGATGAGCAGTGGGTGCTGCGCGGCGTGGGCCGCTCCCTGAGATGTGTGCGGTCGATCGGTTGGAATCTCCGTGCGAGGCAGCGGTAGGGAATCGTCCGGGCGTAGCTGTCTGCGCCAGTAGCCAAGCTGCGCCTCCAGCCGCTCCCCTGCGAGCCATTGGCGCTGCCAGTACGCGAAGTCGGCGTACTGGATCGGCAGCGGGGTGCCCACCGGGCCCAGCGCATGGTCGGAGCCGGTGGTAAAGGCCGTATACAGCGCGGCCAGCTCGCGCACCAGCACGCCCATCGACCAGCCATCGGCGACGATGTGGTGCAGCGTCAGCAGCAGCGTATGCTCCTGCCGGGTACCCTCTTGGTGGAGCAGCAGGAGCGTCGCGCGCAGCAGCGGGCCGTGGCGCAGATCGAACGGCTGCCGCGCCTCGGTCGCCGTCAGCCGCTGCTCGTGGATCGCCCGCTCCGAAGGAGGAAGCTGCCGCAGGTCGATCGTGGAGAGCGTGATCGTGCCCTCGGCGGCGACAACCTGCACCGGTCGATCGTCATCGGAGAGAAACCGCGTCCGCAGGATCTCGTGGCGGCCTACGATAGCGGCCAGACTACGCTCCAGCGCCGTTGTGTCGAGCGGCCCCGACAGACGTACGGCGATCGGGATATTGTAGGCCACGCTCTCCGGCTCCAACTGGTGGAGCACCCAGAGCCGCTGCTGGGCAAAGGAGAGCGGCAGCGCGCGATCGCGGTCGATCGGCAGGAGCGGCGGGTCTATACGCTCCTGCGCCGATGGCTGTGCGCGCGCGATCGTCGCCGCCAGCGCGGCGATCGTCGGCGACTCGAACACGCTGCGGGGTGGGAGGTCCAGCCCAAACACATCATGCACGCGGGAGACAATCTGTGTCGCCAGCAGCGAATGGCCGCCGAGGTCAAAAAAATGGTCGTGGATGCCGACCTGCTGCGCGCCGAGCACCTCGGCCCAGATCCCGGCCAGCAGTTCCTCGATGGGCGTGCGCGGCGCGACCGACGCTGCCGAGTCGCGATCGGCATGACGTGGCTCCGGCAATGCCGCATGATCGATCTTGCCGTTGGGCGTGAGCGGCAGCGCGTCGAGGACGACGAACGAGGCAGGGATCATGTAGTCGGGCAATCGATCCTTGAGGTAGGCGCGGAGCTTCAAGTTCCAGGTTCCAGGTTCCAGCTTCCAGGTTTCGGTTTCCTGGTTCGTTTGTTCTACGACGTACGCCACGAGGCGCTGATCGCCGGGATGATCTGCCCGCGCCAGCACCACGGCCTCGCGCACGGCGGGATGCTGCCGGAGCACGGCGGCGATCTCGCCCGGCTCGATGCGAAAGCCCCGAATCTTCACCTGCTGGTCGCGGCGACCGACAAAGACGAGCTGGCCGTCTCGGCGGTAGCGAACGAGATCGCCCGTGCGATACAGCCGCTCTCCACGCACGGCGCTGAAAGGATGCGGCACGAAATGCTCTGCCGTGAGATCGGGCCGGTTGTGGTAGCCGCGCGCCACGCCGACGCCGCCGATGTACAGCTCGCCTGGAACGCCGATCGGGACGCGCCGGAGACGATGATCGAGCACATACACGTGGGTACCGGCAATCGGACGACCGATCGGCGGCGCTCCCTGGCCGAGATCGCATGCGGCGGTCGTTGCCCAGATCGTGGTTTCGGTCGGGCCGTAGGCGTTGAAGAACTGCCGCCCGCTTCCAGGCATGCACCAGCGCTCCACGATCTCGGCTGTACAGGCCTCGCCAGCGGAGACGATCACCTGGAGCGCCGGAAGATCGGTGTCGGGCAGCGCGGCCAGGACCGATGGCGGCAGCGTGACATGGCTGATCGCCTGCTCGCGCAGCAGCCGCGTGAGCGCCGGTCCCGGCGCGAGATGCTCCAGCGCCGCGAGATGGAGCGTCGCGCCTGCGGTAAGCGCCATAACGATCTCGAAGATCGAGGCGTCGAAGCTCAGCGACGCGAATTGGAGCACGCGGCTGCCGGGACGCGCGCCAAAGAGCATGGCCTGCTCCTCGGCGAGCGTATGCAGGCCACGGTGGGGCACGAGCACGCCCTTGGGCTGTCCCGTGGAGCCGGACGTATAGATCATATACGCCACCTGGGCGGGCCGGATCGTCACGCTCGGCGGCGTGCCTGGCTGCCGCACTCGGCGGGTATCCGCCTCCTGCCAGTCGGTGTCGAGGCACAGGATACGCGCATCGGTCGGTGGGAGCTGCGCGACGAGCGGCTGCTGCGTGAGCAGCACGCGCACCTGTGCGTCGTTGAGCATAAAATCAAGTCGCTGCCGGGGATAGTTTGGATCAAGCGGCACATAGACCGCGCCTGCTTTGAGGATCGCCAGCAGGCCGACGACCAGATCGGGCGAGCGCGCGACGCACAGACCTACACGGTCTTCAGCCTGATCATGCCCGCCGACGCCGATGGCGCGCAGGTGGTGCGCCAGGTGATTCGCCCGCTGATCGAGCGCGGCATAGGTCAGCGTTTCCGCACCGCACACAACGGCGATGGCATCGGGCGCGCGCCGGGCCTGCGCCTCGACGAGGTGATGGAAGCAGCGATCGTTCATCATTCGTGTTTCTCAGGGAGCGCTTGAGGACCGCAGATTGGTGAAGGATACTCAAGGGAAGGAGGTCTGCCTTCGCGCGCAGCCCGTCGGTGATTGTGCCGATGGAGGCCGGTCGCTCATCTCTGTTTGTCCTACCATTATGAGAGCCTGCGGGATTTTGTCAACTTGCCAATCTGTGCCTATAATACCGTGTAGCTGCGACCATGGCTAGTGATGTGAAAAAGACCGGGTACCGCTCTGCCGAAGGCTCCGCAACCCCTACTGCCTCCGTCCTGCCGGTCCAACAAGCTAGCTAGTGATACCGGCACACAGCGTCGCCTGTTGCTTTATCCGCTCCAACCTAATCACCGAGAAGGACCCCGCATGAGCAGCCCCATGAACTCCGACCAGATCGTCGATATTTATCCGCTCTCGCCGATGCAACAGGGCATGCTCTTCCATACGCTCTACGCACCCCAGTCGCCGATCTATGTTCAGCAGATGCACTGCACGCTGCACGGCGACCTCGATCGCAAGGCGTTTGCGCATGCCTGGGAGCAGGCGATCGAGCGCTACACGGTGCTGCGCACGGTCTTTCTGTGGGAAGATCTTGACGAGCCGATGCAGATCGTCCTTCGACGTGTGGATCTGCCCCTTGAGCAGCTCGACTGGCGATCATATGGCGCAGACGAGCAGCAGCAGCGGCTCGGTGCATTGCTGCGCGCCGATCGCGATCGTGGCTTCGATCTGTCTATGCCGCCGCTGATGCGCCTGGCGCTGATCCGTATCGCCGAGCGCGCCTACTACTTTGTGTGGAGCCGTCACCACATCGTGCTGGATGGCTGGTCGATCGCGCTGGTGCTGCGGGATGTCTTTGCGCACTACGAAGCCTTCCGCCAGCACCAGCCGATCCAGGCCGAGCTGCCGCGTCCCTACGGCGAGTACATCGGCTGGCTCCAGCGGCAAGATCTCGCGCAGGCCGAAGCCTACTGGCGCACAACATTGCGTGGCTTTCACGCGCCCACGATGCTGTGCGCAGACCAGCCGACCCGACCGCAGCCAGGACACGATGACATCTGGCAGACACACCACGTTGAGCTGTCGGGCACGACGACGATGCGGCTCAAGGGCTTCGCGCGGCAACATCAGCTTACCCTGAATACGATCCTGCAAGGAAGCTGGGCGATCCTGCTGAGCCGGTATAGCGGCGAAGATGATGTTGTTTTTGGGGCAACCGTCTCAGGTCGTCCCACCGATCTGCCCGGCATCGAGTCGATGGCCGGGGTCTTTGTCAATACGCTGCCCGTCCGGGCGCGCATCGCGCCGGATATGTCGGCGCTGGCGTGGCTAAAGCAGATCCAGATCGAGCAGGCTGGTGCTCGGCACTATCAGTACAGCCCGCTCGCTCAGATCCAACAATGGAGCGAGGTCGGACGAGGCGCGCTCTTTGAAAGCCTGCTGGTTGTCGAAAACCATCCCCTGGATGCGCTGATGCAGCAGGGGAGCGGCAACCTGACCATCGGCGATCTCCAGGCCTTTGAGCGAACGAACTACGCGCTCACGGTCATGGTCGTGCCGGGCGCGAAGCTGACCTTCGAGTTTTGGTATGAGGCTCACCGGTTCAGCCAGGCGATGATCGCGCGGATGGCGGAGCAGCTTCAGATCGTGCTCACCGAGATCGTGACGCATCCGGAGCGCCGCGTTCCACAGATGCCGATCGTCACGCCAGGCGAGCGGCAGCTCCTGCTCACAACCTGGAATCAGACGGCCAGGCCCGTGCCGGAGGCTCAGTGCCTCCACCACCTGATCGAAGCGCAGGCCGCGCGCAGCCCCGACGCGGTCGCGGTGTCGTTTGAAGACGCCCATCTCACCTATGTCGAGCTGAACGCGCGCGCCAACCGGCTGGCGCACCATCTGCAAGCTCTGGGCATCGGGCCGGATGCCTGTGTCGGCGTCTGCCTCGACCGCTCCCTCGATCTGGTCGTCGCTCTGCTCGCCGTCTTGAAGGCGGGCGCTGCCTACGTCCCACTCGATCCGGCGTATCCTGCCGCGCGTCTGGCCGCGATGCTCGCCGACTCTCGCGCCAGCGTGCTTGTCACCCGTCAGCACCTCGCCGAGCGCTTGCAGGCGTACGCGGGTCCGTGCGTGATGCTTGACCGGGATCTGCCCGCAGTAGCCCGCCTGCCAGCACACAATCCTCGCAGCGATACGACGCCCGACAATCTGGCCTATGTGATCTATACGTCCGGCTCGACCGGCACGCCGAAGGGCGTTGCGATTCCACACCGCAGCGTCGTCGCCTTCCTGAGCTGGGCGCGTACCTACTTCGCGCCTGAGCAGCTTCGAGGCGTGCTTGCCGCCACGTCGATCTGCTTCGATCTCTCGATCTTCGAGCTGTTCCTGCCGCTCTGCACCGGCGGCACCACGGTGCTGGTCGAGAATATTTTGCACCTGCCACGCCTGACGGATCGGTCGGCGATCACGTTGATCAACACGGTGCCCTCGGCGCTGGCCGAGCTGCTGCGAAGCGAGCCGCTCCCCGCGACGCTACGCATCGTCAACCTGGCTGGTGAGGCTGTGCCACGCGATCTGGTGCAGCAGCTCGGCCAGCAGCCGATGATCCAGCAGGTCGTCAATCTGTACGGTCCTACCGAGGACACCGTCTACTCAACGGTGGCGATCCTTGACAGAGACATCCAGGGAGCGCCGCCGATTGGCAGGCCGATTGCCAACACCCAGGTCTATCTGCTCGATCGTCGGCTGCACCCCGTGCCGGTGGGCGTGGCGGGCGAGCTGTACCTCGGCGGCGCTGGCCTGGCGCGCGGCTATCTCCACCGCCCCGACCTCACCGCCGCGCGCTTCCTCCCCGATCCCTTCGGTCAGACCGGGTACCCTCAGGGTGGCGCGCGGCTCTATCGCACCGGCGATCTGGCCCGCTACCGGGATGATGGCGTGATCGAATTCCTTGGCCGCCGCGATCATCAGGTCAAAGTGCGCGGCTTCCGCATCGAGCTTGGGGAAATTGAAGCCGCGCTGCGTTCGCATCCCGCCGTGCGCGAGGCCGTGGTGCTGGCGCGGGAGGACGCGCCGGGTGACAGGCGGCTGGTGGCGTACGTCGTGACAGAAGAACAAAGGAACAAGGGAACAAGGGAACAAAGCGAGGGCCAAGAACCAGGGGCAGGAAACTTGGAACTTGGAACTTGGAACTTGGAACTTAGAGCATACCTGCGAGAGCGCCTCCCCGACTACATGGTGCCCAGCGCTTTTGTCGTGCTGGACAGCCTGCCACGCACGCCGAACGGCAAGCTGGATCGTCAAGCGCTGCCGCCGCCCGATGCGGAGCGACCCGCGCTTGAGTCAGCCTATATTCCCGCGCAAACGCAGCTCGAGCGCGAGATCGCCGAAGTCTGGCAGGAGGTCTTACGGCTCGATCAGGTGGGCATCCACGATCATTTCTTTGACCTTGGCGGCCATTCCTTACTGATGATCCAGCTCCACAGTAAGCTCCGCGCCAGGCTTCTGGCCGATCTCACACTGGTCGATCTGTTTCGATTTCCAACGATCAGCGCGCTGGCTGAGCATCTTAGCCCTGCGAGCGAGGAGCAGCGCCCGTCGCGTCCCACGGCACTGCCGAGCGCAGCAGCGCCGCACGAGCGGATGGATATTGCGATCATCGGCATGAGCGGGCGCTTTCCGGGTGCCAGCAGCGTCGAGGCGTTCTGGGAGAACCTGCGCAGCGGCGTCGAGTCGATCACCGTCTTCTCCGACGACGAGCTGCTG
>DASUTC010000237.1 GCA_036374795.1 Herpetosiphonaceae bacterium | reverse complement strand
AGCAGTTTGGTCGGCCCATCGCCGAGTTCCAGGCGATCCAGTTCAAGCTGGCCGAGATGGCAGTCAAGATCTACACGATGGAAGAGATCGTCTATCACTGCGCCGCGCTGGTGGACGCCCGCAAGCCGGCCACGATCGAATCGTCGATCGTCAAGCTCTACTGCACCGAGTCGGCGTCGCAGGTGATCGACGAGGCGATCCAGATCCATGGCGGCATGGGCTTTAGCCGCGAGCTGCCGCTGGAGCGCATGTACCGCGACGCGCGCGTGACGCGCATCTTCGAGGGCACCAACGAGATCCAGAAGCACGTGATCGCCCGCGAGCTGCTGAAACAGGTCGGCTACAAGCCTAAGGGCTAGTCGCTCGGCGGGACAATCCATCGGCGCGGACAGGACGACCGCACAGGCCGTCCTGTTTGCTTAAGGTGACGGATTTTGATTCAGAAGAAGTAGAGGCGTGATGGATCGGATTCAACTCTTCACGATCGGCTTTACCAAGAAATCAGCAGAACAATTCTTTAACGGGCTCAGCCGCGCGGGTGTTAGACGGCTGATTGACGTGCGGCTCAACAACACGTCGCAGCTTGCCGGGTTTGCCAAGAAAGAGGATCTGGCCTACTTCCTGAAAGCGATTTGCGGCATAGATTACGTGCATCTGCCCGAACTTGCGCCTACTGCCGAGATTCTGGAATCTTACAAGAAGCAGAAGGGCGTTTGGGCGGTGTACGAGCGAAAGTTTCTGGATCTGATCGCTCAAAGACAGATCGAGGCTACGCTATCTCAAGATTTGCTCGACGGCGCGTGCCTGCTCTGTAGCGAGGATAAACCGCATCACTGCCATCGCCGCCTCGTCGCGGAGTACCTGAGCCAGAAATGGGGCAATGTCGAGATCCGGCATCTTACGTGAGCGGTTGGAACCAGGTCTGATAGCTGTTTAATGGCGCGCTTCACAGGAAACACCCAGGACGATCACGCGATCATCCTGGGTGCGGTCGTTGACGGCGGTTCGCGCTACACGCCCTGCTCCAGCACATAGTGCGGCTTGATACGCAGAATCACGCGCGTCTCGTCGGCGCGGCGGAACGGATACGATTCTTTTCCCAGATACTTCTGGGCCATACGATCGATATGCTCGTCGGCTCCCTCGTGGCGCTGCTCGACGACGGTGCCGCGCACAACGGCATACCGCCACGGGTTCTGCGAGTCGACGACGCTCACGGCGACCTTGGGATTGCGGCTGGTGTTCTTCGTCTTGAGCCGCCCCTCGGCGGTGTTGATCAAAATATGACTACCATCCGGCTCGACATCGACCCAGACGGGCGTGATCTGCGGCGAGCCGTCGGTCATAACGGTCGCAAACTGAGCAAGCTGCGGCTCCTGTAAGAGCTTGATCCCACCTGGCGAAAGCTTGTCGATCTTCGGCATTGTCTCCTCCTCATGCTCGCGGCGACGGCGATCACCGTCTATCACCGCTCCCACATATAACTTAACTAATATTATAAGCTTATTTTAGTATAGCGCCAGCTTTGAACGAGCGCATTCAGCCTGGACTCTGCATGGCATATGCCAGCAGGTATGGTATACTTCGGCACACATCTGTTCGCCTGTCATCCGCCAGCGATCATTGCCCATCTTCTCCCATGTACGGCGTGCCGTCGCCTAGAAAGAGCAGCACATGCTCCTCCGTCTCCTGGCTCTATTTCCACTCGTGTTGTCTCTGGTTCCTGTCTCGGCGGGCCAGCAGCTCCGGCCAAGCGCCGAGCAGATCTGCTTTCCGGGCGTGCCCACCATCGTCGATTGTGTCGACGCGGCGTTTCGTGACTTCTGGCTGCGCAGCGGCGGGCTGCCGGTCTTTGGCTATCCCATCGGCCCGGCCCTGCCCGATGAGACGGAGCGCGGGCCGCGCACCAGCCAGCACTTCGAGCGCTATCGTCTTGAGGCCCATCCAGATCTGCCAGTGCCCTACACCGTGCAGCTTGGGCGGCTGGGCGCGGAACGTCTGGCGCAGCAGGGCCGCCCGACGCAGCCTGTGGTCAAAGCTGTGTCCGGCTGCCGCTTTTTCTCGCAGACCGGACATAATGTGTGCGGCACGTTCCTGGCCTACTGGCGCAGCCACGGGCTGGAGCTGGACGATGCGGGGATGTCGGAGCGCGAGAGCCTGGCGCTGCTTGGCCTGCCGTTGACGGAGCCAACGCTGGAAACCAATAGCTCCGGCGACCGTGTGCTGACGCAGTGGTTCGAGCGCGCCCGGCTGGAAGATCACGGCGGCACGATCTTGCAGGGCTTGCTCAACGTCGAGGCGCGGGCGGCGCTCACGCCTCCATCGCCGCCGCCCGGCTTTGTGACGATCAGCGGCAACCGGCTTGAGTTGCATGGACAGCCGGTGCTGTTGAAGGGCACCAACTACTATCCCGCCGAGCATCCCTGGGGCCTGATGTGGACCGAGTGGGACGGTCCCGCCGTCGATCGCGAGCTTGGCCGTGCCCGACGAGAGCTTGGCATCAACACCGTGCGCGCCCTGGTGCCCTACCGCACCAGCGAGGGCTGGACCGACGGCCAGGGCAATATTCCGCCGCAGATGTTGGAGCGGCTGCGCCAGTTCGTCCAGATCGCGGGCCGCCACCAGCTCAAGGTGATCGTCACGCTCTTCGACTGGCACGATAGCATCGCGGCGGCAGGCTCGCTTGAGGAGGCCTACGATCTGCGCTACCTGCGCACGATCGTCGCCGCGTTCAAGGACGACGATCGCGTGCTGGCGTGGGACCTGCACAACGAGCCCGATAACTACGGCTCCTGGCTCGAAGGCAAGGCTCCGGCGGTGGTGGACTGGCTGGGCCGCATGGCCGACGCAATCCGCGTGCTCGACCGGCACCATCCGATCACGGTCGGCGTGGGCAGGTACGAGAGCCTGTGGCAGGCTGCGCCGAGCGGACGCACGATCGCTCAGATCAGCGACATCATCAGCGTTCACGAGTACACGCCCGGCAACCTGACGGCGATCGCTGAGTCGATCCGCGCGCGCACCACCAAGCCGGTCCTGCTCGAAGAGTTTGGCTGGGCCAGCGGCCCTGAGTGCCGTAATATCTTCTTCGATACGCGCTACCAGCTCTACCTGTACTACGACGAGCCGAGCCAGCACGAGGTCTATCGGCGGGCGCTGGAGATCGCCACGAGCAGCGGCTTTGTCGGCGTCGTCGGGTGGTGGCTGCAAGATCCGCCCGCCACGCTGCCCTACTCGGTGGACGAGCAGGGCCACTTCGGTCTGTATCGCCGCGACGGCAGCCCCAAACCGGCGCTTGCCGCGTTTCGGACGCTGCGGGTTCCCGCGCTGCACAGCACCACGACCAGCGCCCACGACCTGACGAAAGTTCAGTATCCGCCGTTCCCGCCCGCGCACCAGCCGCGCACCTTCGACGATGGGATCGTCCTGCGCGGCGATTTCAAGTACTTCTGGGATTTCTTCGGCGGCGAGGCCGTCTTTGGTCGGCCACTGACGCTGGCCTATCGCGATCATCGCGGCATCGTCGTGCAGTATTTCGAGCGGGCACGCTTCGAGCTGAACGAGGAGGACGATCTGCCGCCGCTCGATCCGCTGTGGGCCGAGGGACAGACGCCCGACATCTATCTCGATCGTGTCCACCTGTCGCCGCTGGGCCGACAATCGCTCGGCGAGCAGACCGTGCCCCGCGTTACCGATCCCGGCCTGCCGGGCGTGCGCTACTTTCCGCAGACCGGGCACACGCTGCGCGGCGCGTTTCGGGCACTCTGGGAAACCCACGGCGAGCGCTTCTACGGCCCGCCGATCTCGGAGGAGTTCGAGGAGCTGCATAACGGGCAGCGTGTGCGGGTGCAGTATTTTACCAACTGGCGCTTCGAGCGGCGCGGCGACGGCCCGATCCAGTACACGCCGCTGGGCAAGGATCTGCTCAAAACGCGCAAGTGCCCGACGCCGCTCAACCCGCAGCCGTAGCCCACAGCGCTCGATCGATGCAGCGCGACGGATGCTTGCGCCGTCGCGCTTTGCTTATGGTTGTGAGGCGCGGATCGAGGAAGATTGAGTTTTTCTTCACATACGCCAAAAGACCATTGAGAAATTAATCACAGCTTTGTATACTGGTTGCATTGGATTTGCTATCCTGGCGCAGCACCAGGGCGCATGTTTGAACAGCCGTCCATGCGCTTCTGTATAGAGAAGCGACCGAGAGCGGCTGCCGCTTCGGGAATCGGAGATGAGTATGAACGGCACGGCCACGTATGATGTGATTATCGTCGGTGCGCGGATTGCGGGCACGGCAACAGCAGCCCTGCTGGCGCAGGAAGGCTTTAAGGTGCTGCTGCTCGAAAAAACAACCTTTCCCAGCCCAACCGTCTCATGTCCGGTTGTCTTCGGCAACGCGCTCGAAGTGCTGAGCCGCTTCGGGGCGGAAGAGGTGGTCGATCGGCTGGGCGCTCCCAAGCTGCGGCTGTACGGCACCGACTATGGGTTTGTGCGCGTAGCCGCTCATCTGCCGCCCTACAAAGGCCGCGACTACGCCTACTCGATCCAGCGCGAGCGGCTGGACGAGGCCGTCGCACGACACGTCGAGCAGCTTCCCGGCGTGACGTTGCGCGAGGGCTTTAGCGTCACCGAGCTGTTGCACGAGTCGGGGCGGGTGGTCGGGGTACGCGGGCGCGAGCAGGGCGGGGCGATCGAAACGATCCACGCGCGGCTGGCAGTGATCGGCGCGGATGGGCGCAACAGCGCGGTGGCGCGGATGGTCGGGGCGCGCGCCTACGATACGAAGCCCGCGCACTCCTACCTGTACTATGCGTACTATCGCAACGTCACGCCGCTGGACGAGCCGAGCGCGATGGTCTATCGCAACCGGCCAGGTACGGCTCTGCTGGTCTTCGACGCCGATCAAGAGCTGACCGTGCTGTCGATCGCGGCGGTCGATCCGCCGTTCGAGCAGGCGCGCAAAGATCCAGAGGCCGCCATGCAGCGCGTGCTGCGACAGGTGCCGGAGGTCGCGGCGCGCTTCGAGCAGGCCGAGCGGGCGACGCCGATCGTGGGCCTGGCACCCTTCGGCATGTTTCGGCGGCAGGCGTACGGTCCAGGCTGGGCGCTGGTGGGCGATGCGGGCGTGCGGCTCGATCCGGTGACAGGCCAGGGCATTTATCAGGGCTTGCACACCGCCGAGCTCCTGGCGGACGCGCTGGTTCAGGTGCGCGACGGCAGGCCGTGGGGGCAGGCCATGAGTGAGTTCCAGCGTCTGCGCGATGCTCATAGCAAGGCCGCCTACGATTTTGCCGCCGTCCAGAGCCAGCTCACGCCGCAGCCCTGGCTGTCGCGGCGCTTGCTCAAGCACATGGCCGCCGATCCCGCGCTCGCCACGTACTATTTTGGCACGGCCAACGGCGCGACTCCTGCCGAGGAGAACTTTAATCTGTGGAAGGCGCTGCGGCTTGCATTCACGCCCGTGCCCCGGCGGCAGCGCGCGCCGACGATCGCCTACCACGGGCGAAAAGGTTGAGGGCTGTGGTCGGCGCGTCCGTCTGGGCTTATAGCGTCGTCACGGCCTGTTTGAGCGCCTCGATCTGCCGCGTGTGTGTCGTCAGATGCAGATGGGCCATCGTGAGCGTTTGCCGTACGCTGATCGGTCCCGCTATCGGGTGATAAAACACCGCTCGTCTGGCGCTGCGCGGCGTGAGACTATCGATATAGCGCTGCAACCAGCGGTGGTTCTCCGCCCACTGCGCTCGTAGCTCAGGCAACGTCGGCCGGCCATCCGGCACCATCTCAGGCGACGGCGTGCGAAACGGTATGCTATAGCCCAGCACCAGCAGCACCACGGGATAGCTCATGTACTGGCGCAGGGTGGGTCGCCGCTCGATCAGCGCGCCGAGGTCGGGCATACCGCACATCACGGACCGCTCCGACAGCACGAGATGCTGTACGACCTCCAGAATCGACCACTCGGTCGGCGCGGGCTTGAAGCTCAGTTGTGCGAGCGAGAGCGCAGCCACATCGTCCAGAAGCACGAGGCTCCGGCGGTGCAGCTCAGCGCAGCGATGTTGAAGATGAACAAGCATAGCGACGGTCTGAGTTTAGCGGCACTCCATAAAGTCAGCTCTAAGCTTTACCACACAAGCATCATAGAGGAAAACGCGAATTTTCGCCAGGTTCACCGCTATCCGCTGAGATGGGCATTTGACGTATTTCCGCACGTCACCCAGATCACATGTGGTGGCGTTCCATAGCGATCCAGAAGTTGTGGAAAATCGCTATCTTTCGTCAGCACAATTACCTGCTCTCGCCGCGCAGCCATGAAGATCTCATGATCGGTGGCATCGCGTAAACCAAGATCGCGCAACGCAACCGCAGGTACACCCAAGGTCGTGGTGATCCAGCCGCAATAGCAGGCGAACGGTGGGCATCAATCCAGATGCTCAGGCAGCCAGCACGGGATGATCCAGGCGGCGTGAAGCATAGCGGAGCGCAGCCAGGATGTCTTCCGGCTCAAGATCCGGCAGTTCTGCCAGCACGTGTTCAGTGCTTGATTCGGCAGCTAAGAGATCGAGCATATCTATGACGCGGATGTGCATACCACGAATGCATGGGCGTCCACCACATTGGGCAGGGTTGACATTAATGCGTTCCAGAAGATTTGCCATCATCGCTCTCCGTGCGCAGCCCTCCAAGTCACCTCAACAGCATAACATAAAACGAGACTCCGAGGAGGGAGTGGGAATACCGAGGCCGAACGTTTGTTACCTTGCTCCGCTGTTCCCTCGTCCCCCGCTCACTCCCGCATTCGCGCAGTGACCGTCACTTCCTGGGTCGAGCCGCCCACGTCGAGCACCTCGAACTGACCGGCGAAATCGAGGCGCTGAGCCAGCTCGGCGTTGATGCGCTGATCGAGTCGCTGCGTCAGCGGCCCTGCCAGATTCACTAGCCCGCTGACATCCGCCGCCTCCGTGACTACCTGCACGCCGCTCTGGGCGGGCACGATCCGCATACGCAGCACGATCGTCTGGCCGCCGAGCAGCACCGTATCGCCGCGCAGCCGGACGATCAGCAGCGCGCCCGGATCAAGCTGAACATACGGGTCGCGGAGCGTCACCAGCGGCAGCGAGACATCGCGCAGCCCCTCATCGATCAGCCGTTGCAACAGGTCGCGGGTCAGCGAGAGCGTCAGGTCGGGCAGCTCGCCGGACGCCGCGAGTAGCTTCTGCTCAGGAGCGCGCATCAGCAGCCGCAGCGTGATCGTCAGCACCAGCAGCGTCAGCAGCCCACCGACGAGCAGGCCAAGTCCAAACTGTGCCATGACCAACCTTTGGCCCAATAGCGCCTTCATCATGGCGACTATCCGCGCAGCAGATAGACCGCGACGACCAGCGCGGCAAGGCCGATGCGATAGACGACGAAGGGCAGGAAGCTATTGTTTTTAAGGTAGCGCAGCAAGAAGCCGATCGCCAGCACGCCGACGCCGAAGGACATGCCGATGCCCAGCCAGAAGGCCGACGATTGCAGCGCCGCCGCGTCGATGTCCTTGAGCTTGACCAGGATCGCGCCAAAGGTGATCGGCATCGACATCAGAAACGAGAAGCGCGCCGCCGTCTCGCGCTGGAGGCCCATCGCGCGGCCCATCGTCATGGTCGAGCCGGAGCGCGACACGCCTGGGATAAAGGCTAGCGCCTGCGCCAGGCCGATCAGCAGCGCCTTGCGCCCGTCGATATGCTCCAGATCGTCGCGCTGCGGCGCGCTCCGATCCACGATATACAGGATCACGCCCATCGTCGCCAGCGCCGCCGCGATGATCAGCTCTTTGTCGCGGAAGAAGTCCGCCGCGTACGTGTCGAGCACAAAGCCGATCGCCGCGCCGGGCAGCGAGGCCACCACCAGCAGCCAGAAGAGCCGTCCGTCGGGCGTTTGCGGACGCGGCGCGTGCAGCACCAGTCTGATCCAGTCGCGCCAGAAGAAGCCGACCAGCGCCAGCAGCGTGCCCGCGTGGAGCGCTACGTCGTAGGCCTGCGAGTTGAAGAAGGAGCCGGGATCGTTCCAGCCGAAGAGCCAGGGCGTCAGGATCAGGTGCGCCGACGACGAGATCGGCAGGAACTCACCGAGGCCCTGTACGATGCCGAGCGTCGCCGCGATGCGATGATCGCCGCGCAGCACCAGCGCCAGCGCGATCAGGCCGAGCAGAATCGCCACCGGCAGCGTCGAGAAGAAGCGCGAAACGCGCGGTGGATGGGCCGCAGCATCGGTGTTGTTAATCGTCGTCGGTCTATTCATCGCTGTTCCTTTATCGTTCAGGCTGGTAGTCGTTGGCTTAAGAACCGGCGGCATTGTACCACGCGGCTGCGCCAACCTGGCTGCGACGCTGCGGGGCCGGATCGATGGCCTCCAGCGCGCAGCGCCCGTCTCCTGCCTGTACGTGCGGTAGAGCAGCGTGCCGAGCGCCGCGACGCCGACACATCCTGCGGTGATCCATCCTGCGTTCATCCAATGCCTTCCTGAGCATCCCTGTGCCTGAAACAGCGCGCGGCTCCCGTGCCGATGGTGTACGGGAGCCGCGCAAAACCTCAAGTTTGAATTGTGCGAGGGATTACGCCTGCTCGCCCACGGGCGCGACGGTTGGCGTTTCGGCCAGCTCGTCGGCCTCGCGCTTGGAGCGCATGACCGCCCAGGCGATACCCGCGATCAGCGCGACCATCGCGATTACCGTCATTGCGCCGGGCGCTGTCGCGCCGTTGACGCTGACCACGATCGGCGCGACGATCAGCGCTACCAGGTTGATCACCTTGAGCAGCGGGTTGAGCGCCGGGCCGGAGGTGTCCTTGAGCGGATCGCCCACGGTATCGCCCACGACCGCCGCCTTATGCGGCTCGGAGCGCTTGCCGCCGTAGTTGCCCTCTTCGATGTACTTCTTGGCGTTGTCCCACGCGCCGCCAGCGTTCGACATGAACACTGCTAGCAACTGGCCCGTCAGAATCGTACCGGCCAGGAACGCGCCCAGCGCCTCGACGCCCAGCAGGAAGCCGACGACGATCGGCGAGAGCACGGAGATCACGCCGAGCGAGAGCAGCTCGCGCTGCGCCGCAGTAGTCGAGATCGCCACCGCGCGGGCGTAGTCGGGCTGGACGCGGCCTTCCATCAGGCCCGGAATGCGCAGCTGGCGACGGACCTCGTTCACGATCATCGCGGCGGCGCGAGCCACGGCGCGGATCGTCAGCGACGAGAAGAGGAAGGGCAGCGCGCCGCCGATCAGCAGGCCGATAAAGACATTCGGCAGCGCCACGTTGATGCCGCTCAGCACAGGAATACCCGCCTGGGTCTGCGCGCGGTTCACGTCGGCGAAGAACGAGCCGAAGAGCGCCACCGCCGCGATCACCGCCGAGCCAATCGCCACGCCCTTGGTGACGGCCTTGGTGGTGTTGCCGGTCGCGTCCAGATCGTCCATCACGTCGCGCGCCGACTTCTCCAGGTTCGACATCTCGCCGATGCCGTTGGCATTGTCCGAGATCGGGCCGAAGGCGTCCATCGAGATCGTGTTGCCGGTCAGCGACAGCATGCCGATGCCCGTCAGCGAGACGCCGTAGAGCACGGCGATGAAGCCAGCGCCGCTGAAGATCAGCACCGAGGCGAAGATCGACGCGGCGATCACCAGCGCCGCGTAGACGCTCGACTCGTAGCCCAGCGCCAGGCCCGACAGGATGTTGGTGGCGGAGCCGGTCTGCGAGGCGCGCGCCGTCTCACGTACCGGCGCGAAGTGCGTCGAGGTGAAGTACTCGGTCAGCCGGTCCAGCGCGATTGCCAGCACCACGCCCGACACGATCGCCAGGAAGGGCCGGAAGTCCACGCCGCCAGTGCCCGCGTTGGGATAGACGAACGCGATCAGCAGCGTGCCAGCGACCGCGACCGCCGCCGAGAGGTAGAAGCCGCGATTCATCGCCTTCATCGCATTGCGCTCGGTTTCGGTGGTCCTGACGACGTAGGTGCCGATGATCGACGCCACGACGCCGACGCCACGCGCCAGCAGCGGGAAGATCAGGTAGTAGGGATTGAAGCCGCCGCCCGCCGCCGCCTCGGCGGTGCCGAGCACGATGCCGAGGATCATCGCCGCGACGATCGTCACCTCGAACGACTCGAAGACGTCGGCGGCCATGCCCGCGCAATCGCCCACGTTATCGCCCACGAGGTCGGCGACCACCGCCGCGTTGCGGGGATCGTCCTCCGGCAGACCGGCCTCGACCTTACCCACGAGATCCGCGCCCACGTCGGCGGCCTTGGTGTAGATGCCGCCGCCCACGCGCATAAAGAGCGCGATCAGCGAGCCGCCGAAGCCGAAGCCGAGCAGCGCGTCGGGGGCAGAGATGCCATAGAACAGGAAGATCAGCGTGCCGCCGAGCAGGCCCAGGCCCACCGTCAGCATGCCGGTGACGGTGCCGGAGCGGTACGCGACTTCCAGCGACTTGCTGTAGCTCTTGCGCGAGGCCGCCGCGACGCGCACGTTCGCCTCGACGGCGACGGTCATGCCGACGTAGCCGACCGCGTACGAGAAGAGCGAGCCCATTAAGAAGGCGATCGTGCGACCGACGCCGATCGCCAGCCCTGCGTTCTCCTCGCCCCAGACCTCGATCGCCTCAGGCGTCGGCGGGATCAGATACACACTCAGGAACAACAAGACCGACAGCACACCGATGGCGATGGCAATCGTGCGGAACTGGCGCGCTAGATACGCATTCGCGCCTGCTTTGATCCAACCCCAGACCTCACGCATGCGCTCAGTGCCAGTCTCATACGCCAGAATTTGGCCGCGCAGCCACGCGGCATAGACCAGACCGGCCACCGCCAGCGCGAGCACGATCCAGATTGCAGTTTGCTCGAAACCGCTCAAGCCGTGCAGCCCACGAAAAACGTCCAACATACCTACTCCTTGTCGTCCTGTTCTTTCAGGATGGTTATATGTGTACGACGACGGCGTTGTCGCCGAGAAAACCTGCACGTGATAGAAACCGTGGCGCGATGAGCGCGCCAGCGTTAATCGGTTGCGTCGGTTGTTCCTGTCTGTGCGCTATATGTTTCAACAAAACGTCCCCAGCGGCAGTGCTCATGCTCTGAAGCTGCCACCGGCGATCGTTACATCAAAACCAGTTGTAGCAAATTGTGAGTACTACGCGCTGTCGGATACGCACAATCCCGGCGTCGCCTCGGCGCTCACGGCTGGCCTGGGCTGACGCAACAGGGGATGATCCCACCTGTCGGCGGCATCGTTTTGTGCGCACCGGATTTTAGCATATATCTGCTTGGATTGTAAAGAATAGTACAAAGTCTCCGCAAAACTGAAGGCATGCCAATGCGGGAGCCTGCGCGACGCTTCGCGCTGGATCGGGAGGCTGTCTTCGAGCCGACGCGATCGACGGGGCTGAGCGCCGAGATGCGTAGATGGTACAATAGTCTCAGCCGATTGGGAACCGGCAGCGCAGCCGGGTACAGCGACGAATCGCGCTGCGCCTGAGCCTCTGCCGCCTCGATAGTGCCGATGTGGTTAGCCGGAAGGAAACGACGATGCCGATTGTCGCCGGGAATGATCCCAAGCCTGCCAAAGAATCCAAAGGCTCCGGCTGCGGATGGTTGATCTTTCTGCTGGTCTTCTTTTGGCGTCCGCTCTACAACATGATCCGCAGCGTCGTCAACGGGCGGATCTCCGATCAGCAGCTCTTGATTATTGTCGGCGGCGTGGTCGCGCTGGTGGTGCTGGCGCTCATCGTGCAGCGGGTGAATCGCTCGCGGCAGGGCAGCGCTGCCAGCCTGCCGCCATCCTACACGCCGCCGTCGACTCTCGCGAAGAGCTACCGGCAGCTTCAAGTGCCGAGCGAGCCGTTCATGCCGTCCGCGCCGCGCTTCGAGCCGATCATCACCGGCAAGGTGGTGCTGGCCGGAATCATGTTATTCTGGATCTTTGGCGGCATCGGCCTGCTGCTGATGTGGCTGAGCTAGCCCTTGCGTGCGAAGCCGGGGGTCGGGGGTTGTCCCCCAAATAAGACCCTTTTTGGAGCAGACTGAAAGATTGAGCTGCGCGCCGCAGGGCTCAGACGCATGGACGAGCGCCGCCGCTACAGGCTATGCCGGAGATGTTAGACCAGATGCCAGATTTCGATCGTTTTGCGCGCTATTACGATGCCGACATGGGCAGCTTCGCGGATGATCTGCCGTTCTACCGTGAGCTGGCGCGGCGCAGCGACGGCCCGATCCTCGACGCGATGTGCGGCACCGGGCGGGTGATCGTTCCGCTGGCGCAGGCCGGTTTTCAAAGCGTCGGCCTCGACATCGCGCCCGCAATGGTTGCGGCGGTCGAGCGCAAGCTGACGCGGCGACGACTTGGCGAGCGGCTGCGGGTGGTGCAGGGCGATATACGCAGCTTCGAGCTGGCCGAGCGCTTCGGCCTGATCCTGGTGCCGCTCAACTCGTTTATGCATCTTGAGACAGTCGACGATCAGTTCGCGGCGCTGCGCTCGATCAAACGCCATCTCCAGCCCGGCGGCATGCTGGTCCTCGATCTCTTCAACCCCGATCCGCGCGACATCATGGCCGATCAGGGCGCGCTGGTCTATGAGCATACCTTCACCAGCGCCGAGGGGCTGGCCGTGCAAAAATATGTCGTGCGTCGCACCGACTGGGCCGAGCAGCGGCAGACGGTCGCGTTCATCTACGACGAGCTTCAGGCCGATGGGCGGGTTGTGCGCTCGGTGATGCCGTTTGTGATGCGCTGGTTGTATCGCTTTGAGGTCCAACATCTGCTGGCGTGCGTAGGCCTTAACGTCGAAGCGGTCTATGGCGATTATGATCTTGAGCCGTATACCAGCGATAGCCCTCAGTTGATTGTTACTGCACGCGGGACTTGACGACGACGCTGTCGGCTCTCGGCAACCTGTCGCGTGCCATCTTGATTGACGCTATGTATCAAACCGAAGCCGATCTGCGGGAAGAACGCACCCGCCGTCTCCTGTATCTCCTGTTCGCCGCCAGCATGCTGATTTCGGCGGTCATCTGTGGCCTGATCCTGTTCTCGATCCTCGCGCCCGCCCAGGGAAAGCGGCTGCTCGGCGAAGAAACCGAGTTCGTGGTCGGCGAGGTCGCGCAGGTGCCGGTGAAGCGGCTTGAGCTGAGCAAGCTGATGCCGAACAGCCCGCAGTGGAGCCAGGATATTATTTTCGTGATCCGGCAGCGCGACGACTCGTACCGCGCCTTTCTGGCGCTCGATCCCAAGACCGGCTGTAAGCTCAACTGGCGCAACGAGGAGTTTATCGACGATTGCTCGCAGACAACCTACACCGTGTCGGGCCGTAACAAGTCCGACGTGACCACGCTGGCTTCACAGCCGCAGCATATGATCGAGCTGCCGGTCGAGACGCAGGGCGGCGATGTGTATGTGCTCGATCGGGTGATGCACCGCGATCGACGCTAAAGGCCGATAGAACAAAGAACAAACCGAAGGAACAAGGGGTCAAAAGAACAGGGGAACAAAGAACGCGGAATTGGGCACCGATTCGCCCTCTCCTATGACAATGGGAGCGGAGTGCTGAGCGCAGCGAAGCGGGGTGAGGGCCTCCAAACTCCATACTTTGAACGTGAAACGTTGAACGTGCGCCTTGAGCGCGTGCTGGTGCCAATCCTTGGTCTTGATCCTGCTGCGATCGTCGTGCCCTGATCTTCTCAAGCATGCTGGATGAAGCGGTGTGCGGCCTGGGTGGCTGCTTCGCCCGTGTAGGAGCATACTACGTCGTATGGCTGATGTTGAACAACTATCTCTGGAGCACCAGGGCCATCTTAATCTACTCAGCGAGCGGCTGCTGGCACAGCGCGCGTTGATCCTGGCCTCGAATCGCGGGCCGGTTGAGTTTCGCCATAACGAGCAGGGGCAGATCGAAGGATCGCGCGGCTCAGGCGGCCTGGTGACGGCGATCTCGGCGGTCAGCCGGCTGACCGCGCCGATCTGGATCGCTGCGGCGATGACCGATGCCGACCGCGAGCAGGCGGCGCAGGCCAGCGGCGAGCTGATCCACTGGCAGACCGACGACGCGCGCTTCGATCTGCGCTTTGTCACGCCCGATCCCGACGATTACCGCCAGTACTACAACGAGATC
Source organism: Herpetosiphonaceae bacterium (assembly GCA_036374795.1). Classification (NCBI taxonomy): domain Bacteria; kingdom Bacillati; phylum Chloroflexota; class Chloroflexia; order Herpetosiphonales; family Herpetosiphonaceae; species Herpetosiphonaceae bacterium. The sequence continues at coordinate 29,190 of DASUTC010000237.1, read as the reverse complement.
GCCAATCCGCTGCTGTGGTTTTTGCAGCACTACATGTGGGACGCGCCGCGCACGCCGAATATCACGCAGAGTATGTGGGATGCCTGGCGCGCCTATGAGCGGGTGAACGCGGAGTTTGCCGAGACGATCATGCAGGAGATCGAGCGCGCCGACCGTCAGGCGCTGGTCTTGCTGCATGATTATCACCTGTATCTGGTGGGCGGCATACTCCGCGAGCGCATCGACTCGCGCACGCTGCTGAGCCTGTTCGTGCATATTCCCTGGCCGGGGCCGGATTACTGGGCGCTACTGCCGCAGCAGATGCGCGAAGCGATCCTGCGGTCGTGCTGCGCGCTCGACGTGATCGGCTTCCAGACCAACCGCTACCGGCGCAATTTTTTGAATACCTGCTTGGCCTATCTGCCCGATGCCAGGATCGGCTATAACGAGCAGACGGTCGAGCTGAATGGGCATACCGTCTACGCGGGCGTGTATCCGATCTCGATCGACGTGCCCGCGCTGCAACATCTGGCCGAGACTTCGCCCGTGGTCCGCGATCATCGCTACCGGCTGCGTGGGCGGCTCGGCGATCAAACGATCGTGCGCATCGATCGGGTCGAGCCAAGCAAAAATATTGTGCGCGGCTTTCAGGCATTCGAGCTGATGCTGGAGAAGTATCCTGAGCATCGCGGGCGGGTGCGCTTTCTGGCGTTTCTGGTGCCGTCGCGGCTGGGCGTCGAGGAGTATGGCCGCTATCTGGAAGAGATCATGATTGCGATGGGCTGGATCAACACGCGCTACGGCACCGGCGAGTGGAGTCCGATCGAGCTGTTCGTCGGCGACGACTACGAGCGCGGCGTTGCGGCGATGCAGCTCTACGATGTGCTGCTGGTCAATCCGATCATCGACGGCATGAACCTTGTCGCCAAGGAGGGCGTCACGGTCAATCCTACCGGCGGCGTGCTGATCCTGTCGGAGGGCGCGGGCGCTGCCGAGCAGCTCGGCTCTGCGGCGCTGATGGTTTCGCCCAGCGATATTGTCGGGACGGCAGAGGCGCTCCACGCGGCGCTGGTGATGCCGCTGGCCGAGCGCTACCGCCGATCGGGCGAGCTCAGGCGGCTGGTGGCCGAAGAAGATATTGCGATGTGGCTGTACCATCAGTTCGAGGATTTTCAGCGGCTGCTCGGCGCGGACGAGGTGGGCAGCACCGCCCAGGAGCAGCCGCCGGAGATCGCCGTCGACAGGAACGGGGCGCAAGATCTATCCGAGGTGGGTTCCGTACACACGGCTGGCGCTGCCGATCTGTAGGCTTCGAGAGGCAATAATGCACGGGCGACTCGATCGAGTCGCCCGGTTGCGTTTACGGGTCGCTACGGCAGAATATAATCCTCTGTCTCGCCGTACTTCCAGCTCCCAGCCGGGCCGCTGCCAACGCGCGCGGCAGGCCAGGTGGCGGGTGTCTCGCTGATCGTGATGCGCGCCCACTGCGGTCGTCCGCTGCGGATCGGCAGGATGTTGGGCGTGGTGAAGACGAACGTGCCGGGACCGGGCAGCGCAATCATCTGATTCTTGACGGCCCACTCATCGGCGACCATCCCGTTGCAGCCTGGCGTGTCGCCCCACCTGCCGTTGCTGTTCCAGTCGGCCCAAACGTTGACGAAGACGTTGGTAGGAGCTCCCGGCAGCACGTTGACGACGTAGTTCACCGGCATGCTCTGGCAGGTGCCGAAGAGCGGCCAGTTGATTCCGTCGTCGAACTTGTCGTTGTTGGCGGTGTTGGCGGGCGGATTGATGTTGTTCGCGCCGTCACAATCGCCGCCTATATCGGCCTGATTCTCACATGAGATCGCCGGGCCGAGGTGGAAGAGCAGCGACAGGTTTTGATGGAACGGTCCGGTCGGCTGCACGCCGCCGAAGAAGACGGTCGGGTAGTTGGCGGGCGGCCCGGCAAGCCATGCGGTCATGCCGACGCCAAAGTTGTTGGTGCTGGCGGGCGCGTCGCCCAGGTCGCCGCCGGGTGTGGCGTAGGCCGGTTGACTACCGGCGACACCAACGGCAAGGCCCAGAGCAAGCACGAGCGAGAGCGGGCGGAAAAGCGTTGTGAACCGACGACTCGGTAGGCTGAACATAGGCGCTTCCTTCGGGCTAAAGAGGTGATCGTGGGCGGCGCGACGTGGGGGAGGCGTCGCGCGTACGTGTGGCGGCTAGCTACGGCAGAACATAATCCTCCGTCTCGCCGGACTTCCAGCCATTCATCGGGCCGCTGCCGACGCGCGCTGCGTTCCAGGTAGCGGGCGTCTCGCTCAGGGTGATGCGCGCCCATCTGCGCTGGGTGATCGGATTGGGCGAGGCGTTGAACAGCGGTGTGGAGAAGAGGTACACGCCCGGTCCCGGCAAGGTGATCGCCTGGTTCTTGACGATCCACTCGTCCACGTTCAGCCCACCGCAGGCAAAGACATCGCCCCAGCGCCCGCTATTGTTGAAGTCAACCCACGAGTTGACATAGGCGGTTGTGGGCGCTCCCGGCAGGACTGTTACCCAGTAGCGGAACTGCTTCTGCTGGCAGAAGGTGATACCGCCCATCGGCGTCCAGTCCGGCCCATCATCGCCCCTGTCCTGGTTCGCGGTGTTGGCGGGCGGGCTGATGTTGTTTATGCCATCGGCATCGCCGCCGACATCGGCCTGGCCCTCGGCAGTGATCGTGCCGCCGACGTTGCCGTTGCCCAGGTACATGACCGTTGGGCTGTTGAAGTGCTTGGGTCCGGTCGGCTGCGCGCCCGCGAAGAAGACCGTCGGGAAGTTCGCCGGGGGGCTGCCCGGATAATATTGCATCACGACGCCAAAGTTGTTGGTGCTGGCGGGCGCGTCACCAAGATCCGGGTCGGTGGTCGCCGCGCCGACGGGCTGGCCCATGGCCGTGACCGAGAGCGCGAGGCCAAGCACGAGCGCCGACAGGAGCGGACGTTTCGGCTTGAGGCCGAGTGGACGAAGATGCAGATGAGGCATCAGCATACTCCACATACTCCTTGTTGCAAGAACAGGGCTTTGCGTTAAAGACGTGCGATCCGCGCAGCACCTTTCCATGCTCCTGGCTCGTCCTTGTGAGGGTACCTCTTTGCAAAGTTGCGAAGGCTGGTACAATGATTGCAGAGCGGTCCCTGTCGCGCCGATGTGACAGCGATGCTCACACCCCGCCTCCCGTTCCTCCCGTTGGTAGAAGGAGCCGCCATGACGTTTACGACGATGACCGACGTTCGCAGCGCGTTAACGTCTCAGCAGTACATCGCCACCGATGACATCTCGACGGTTGTGTTTCTAGCCGAGAAGCTCGGCAAGCCGCTGCTGGCCGAAGGCCCCGCCGGTGTCGGCAAGACAGAGCTGGCGAAAGCCTGGGCCGCCGCTACCGGGCGCGAGCTGATCCGCCTTCAGTGCTACGAGGGCCTGGACGAGACGAAGGCGCTGTACGAGTGGGAGTACGCCAAGCAGATGCTCTACACGCAACTGCTGCGCGATCAGCTCCGCGAAACGCTGGCAAATGCCTCGTCGCTGACCGAGGCCGCCGACCGGCTGGCTGCCGAGGAGGATGTCTTTTTCTCGATGCGCTTTTTGTTGCAGCGCCCCCTGCTGCGGGCGATCCTGTCGCCTGAGCCGGTGGTGCTGCTGATCGACGAGATCGATCGCGCTGACAGCGAGTTCGAGGCGTTCTTGCTTGAGGTGCTCAGCGATTTTCAGGTATCGGTGCCGGAGCTGGGCACGATTCGCGCCAGGCATCATCCCGCCGTGTTTCTGACCTCCAACAATACCCGCGAGCTGTCGGAGGCGCTCAAGCGCCGCTGCCTGTATCTCTTCGTGGACTATCCCGACGAGGAGGCCGAGCTACGGATCGTGCGGCTCAAAGTTCCCGATCTCGCGCCCAAGATCGCCCAGCAGGCGGTTGAGCTGGTGCAGAAGCTGCGCGGCCTGGATCTGAAGAAATCGCCGAGTGTCTCCGAGACGCTGGACTGGGCGCGCGCGCTGGTGATGCTCAACGCCCGGTCGCTTGATCGCGAGACGCTCGACAATACGCTGACGGTGCTGCTCAAGCACGAGAGCGATGTCCAGCGCGCGCGGCGGGCGATGCAGCCCGGTCGCGATGCGGGGCGGCTCGGACGCTAGCATGCCGACAGTTCAATATTCGACGAACACGAAATGTGACACTCGGAACCAGGGTGGCTGACGTTTTGGTAGCGATGCTACGTTTGCGCGAGCGATCGATGCGTAATAGCCTGCGACGATACCCGGCATCGATCGTTCTTTTTTGGTAAACGCCTATGGATGATCGGATTGTCGAATTTGTGCAGGCGCTGCGCGGCGCTGGCGTGCGCGTGTCGCTGGCGGAGAGCGCCGACTGTATGCGGGCGCTCGAAACGATCGGCGTGCAAGATCGCGAGGGCTTCAAGTCCGCGCTGCGCACGACGCTGGTGAAAGAGCACGCGGATTTTCCGACCTTTGACGAGCTGTTCCCGCTCTTTTTCAACGTGGGCACGCCGCCGATGCAGCAGATGCAGGGCGCGGGCAGCGGCCTCGACGAGCAGCAGCAGCAGCAGCTCTCGGAGGCAATGCAGCAGATGATGCAGCAGCTTAGCCAGAAGCTCCGCGAGCTGCTGCAGCGCCTGATGAACGGCCAGCAGTTGTCGCGCGAGGAGCTTGAGCGGCTGGCGCAGCAGGCGGGCATGCAGCGGATGTCGAACATCACGCCCTACGCGCGGCGCTATGTCGAGGGCCATATGCAGCGGCAGCTTGGCCTGCACCAGTTGCAGCAGTTGCTTCAGCAGCTTGAGGCGGCGCTGCAACAGCAGGGTATGGGCCGCGAGGGCCGCCAGCGCGTGCAGGAGATGGCCGAGGGCAACGCCGAGACGCTGGAGCAGCAGATCGAGCAGTATGTCGGGCAGGGCCTTGCGCGACAGCTTGCCGAGCAGATGAAGCGCGATCCGATTCACGATCTGGCGAATCGACCGATCGATCAGCTTAGTGCCCGCGAGATCGAGATGCTGCGCGACGAGGTGCGGCGCATGGCGGCGCGGTTGCGCACCCGCGCGGCGCTGCGCAATCGTCGTCACCGGGCGGGCACGCTGGATGCCAAGGCGACGGTGCGCAGCGCTCAGCGCTACGGCGGCGTGCCGATCGAGCTAAAGTTTCGGCGCAAGCGGCTGAAGCCCAAGCTGGCGGTGATCTGCGACATCTCGACCTCGATGCGGCCCCACGCGACGTTTATGCTGACGATGATGTACGAGCTGCAAGATATTGTCGCGCGCACGCACTCGTTCGCCTTCATCGACGATATTCACGACATCACGCAGGATTTCGTCGGCCAGCGGCCCCAGGTGGCGATCTCCGAGGTGCTGCATCGTATTCCGCCGGGCTACTACTCGACCGACCTGGGCCATAGTCTGGCGACGTTCTGCCGCGATCATCTCAGCATGGTCGATCGCCGCACGACGGTGATCGTGCTGGGCGATGGCCGCAACAACTACAACGATCCCCGCCTGGATTGTATCGACGTGATCAAGCGCCACGCGCGGCGGGTGATCTGGCTGACGCCGGAGCATGAGCGGCTGTGGGGCACCGGCGACAGCGATATGCCGCTGTACGCGCCCAGGATGGACGCCGTGCATCATGTGTCCACGCTGCAACAGCTCGCCAACGCGATCGATCGCCTCTTGACTGGGGGGTAAGCCGGAGGAACAAGGGAACAAGGGAACAAAGAAGGTCTGCGTTTTGTTCCTTTGTTCTTTTGTTCAGTTCTCGGTTCTTGGTTCTTGGTTCCGGGTGCCAGGCGGGTGCCAGGCGGGTGCCCTCTGGGCATGGGCACCCGGCATGGGTACCCCGCGCCTCGGTTCTGCGTCATCCGGCCACAGCAGCTCCAGCCGGTTGCCCCACGGATCGTAGGCGTAGAAGCGCCGGTATCCGGGCAGATCCGCGTCCCAGGTGACGGGCACACCGGCGGTTTCTAGCCGCTCGGCCAGGGCGTCGAGGTTGCGCACGAGCAGCGCGGGATGCGCCTTGCGCGCCGCCGCGAATGGCTGCTCCACGCCGATATGCAATCCCTGCGCGCCGACTTGAAACCAGACGCCGCCCCGGCCCGCGAGAGTCGCCGGTTTGGGTAGCTCCGGCAGGCCCAGCAGCCCGCCGTAAAACTCGCGGGCGGCATCCTCGCAGCCCGCGGGCGCGGCAAGCTGCACATGGTCGAGGCCGACGACTTCAAATGGTTGTGTTGTCATGCTGCTGCTCAAAACTCAGAGCTCGAAACCAAACCCAGAAACAAACAGAACAAAGAACAGCGGATTTAAGCCCTTTGTTCTTTGTTCTTTGTTCGTCTCTGGCGAGGTTGGCGGTGGGTCTAGCCCAGGAGCTTCTCGATGCGCGGCACGTAGTATGATTTCGGACCCGCGCCCTGGATGCGATCGACTTCCTTGCCGTTCTTGAACATAATCAGCGTCGGGATCGCCATGATGCCGAGCTGCGAGGCGTAGCGCTGCTGCTCGTCGGTGTTGACCTTGGCGATCACCACTTTGCCATCGTATTCGCCCGCAAGCTCTTCGAGGATCGGCGCTACCGCGCGGCATGGGCCGCACCAGGGTGCCCAAAAATCGACGATTACGGGCTTGTCCGATTTCAGCACAGTCTGCTCAAAATCCGCGTCGGTCACTGCGACCGTTTTGCCTGCCATTGTTACCTCCTCAAGCTGTGGATCTTCCAGCGACTCACAGCTACGCATCTATTGTACCATTATCCGTTGCTTACCAAAAGTAAGCCGTTTAGCCTACTCGGTAGGAATATGTCGGCTCAGGCTTTCGCGCATCAGATGCTTTTCGAGGAAGGCCGCGCGCTTCTCGCCCTCTTCGAGGAACTGCTTGAGCAGCGACTCGGTGCCGTAGTCGCCCAGCCGGTTGGCGAGGCCGATATGCTCGCGCATCCTGGTGGCGATCTCGCATTCCGCCTCGACATCATGCCTGATCATCTCGCGCAGATCGAACATGCCCTCCGGCTCGTGCTTGATGTACGCATGCCGCTCGATCTCGGTCGGGCCGCTGACGGGCAGCCCGCCCAGCGCGACGAGCCGCTCGGCGACCGCGTCGAACTGGGTGTGAAGCTGCGTGTAGTGCTCTTCCAGCAGCAGATGCAGCTCCAGAAATTGCGCGCCCTCGACGATCCAGTGATGTTTATGATACTGGTGATAGAGCGTGAACATGCTCGCCAGGTCCTCGTTCAGCGCCGCGACGATCTGGCTGGCCGTGCCCTGCGGCAGGCCAAACGGATTATCGCGCACGACGTTGGACTCCTGGCGCACTTCGCGTTGCGTTGCCATAGATCCTCCGCTTACTGCTGCTTTTTGCCGCCCGCCAGCACCTCGTCGAGCGTCTCGTGCTCAAGCAGGTGCATGATGTCCTGCGTGCGGAACTCCTGCTCCCGCAGGTGGCGCTTGAGCATCTGCTCGGTGCCGTAATCGCCGAGGTCGCGCGCCAGCTTGATATGCTCGCGCAGCCTGATCAAAATCTGCTGGTTGGCCTTGAGATCGTTCGATAGCATCTGGCGCAGATCCAGAATGCCCTCCGGCTCCTCGGCGATATAGCCGCGCTTAAGCTGCGCGGTCGGGCCGCTGACGGGCACGCCGCCCAGGGTGACGATCCGCTCGGCAAAGGCGTCGGCCTGTATCTGGGTGGCGGTGTAGTGCTCTTCCAGCATCAGGTGAATGTCGCGGAACTGCGGCCCCTCAGCCACCCAGTGGTGCTTCTGGTATTGGTGGAACAGCACGAACAGGCTGGCGACATCGCTGTTGAGCGCCTCGATGAGCTGCTGGGCGGTGTCGCGGTTGAGCCTGAGCGGATTGTCGATGATTTCGTTCGGTTGCTGCCGAATCTCCGGCATACGCTCTGCTTGAGTCATCGTACGAGGCTCCTTGCTACTGCTTGTCGATCGTCGCGTCCACTTTACGCGCGTCGGGCTGCGATCCCACCAGGCCGCGATCCAGGCTTTCGCGCTCCAGGTGCTTCTGGACGAACGCGGCGCGCTTTTCGGTGTCTTGCAGCGTTTGCTTCAGCAGATCCTCGGTGCCGTACTCGCCCAGATCGGTGACGAGGCGGATATGCTCGCGCAGCTTCGTGGCGATGGTCCGCTCGGCCTCGACATCGCGCGCCAGCATGTCGCGAATGCCCAGGATGCCATCGGGCTCTTCTTGCAGATACGACAGCTCAACCTGCTTGCGCATCGTCGCCGCCGGCACGCCGCCCAGCGCGTTCACGCGCTCGCCAATCTCGACCGCCGCCAGCTCGACTTGCTCGGCGTGCATCGAGAAAAGCTGCTCCAGCTCGCGGAACTGCGGCCCCTCGACAACCCACTGGTGTTTGTGGTATTGATGATGTAGCGCGTACAAGCTGGCGAGATGCTGGTTGAGCGCAGCGATCACCTGCCTGGCAACGTCCGTGTCGATCATCAGCGCGTTGGACTCAACCGTGTCGAATTCTTGCTCAATTTCATACTGGCGCATGACCATACATGCACACTCCTTTGCGCTAGAGGCTCTCGATTTCAGCAGCAACTTGTATGCCACATCGCGAGGACGAGAGAACAGGAGAACTCGAAGCCTGGAACTTGGAACTTGAAACTTGGAACTCGAAACTTGGAACACGGAGGTGCCAGATGGCAGAGATAGGAGAGATGATCGCGTTTACGTCGGATGAGACGCAGGGCAGCGGCTACCTGGCTCGGCCCGCCGGGAGCGGCTCGGTTCCGGCGGTGATCGTGATTCAGGAGTGGTGGGGCCTGACCGACGACATCAAAGCGATTGCCGATCGCTTTGCCGCCGCCGGATTTGTCGCGCTTGCGCCGGATCTGTATCATGGACAGGTGGCAACCGAGCCCGACGAGGCGCGCAAGCTGGCGATGGGCCTGGATATGTCGCGTGCCGTTCAGGAGATCGTCGCGGCGGTCAACTATCTGTGCGGTCGCGCGGAGGTACAGCGCATCGGCGCGGTCGGCTTTTGCATGGGCGGATCGCTCGCGCTGGTGCTGGGCTCCAAAACGCCGCGCATCGACGCGGTGGTTGCGTTCTACGACGGCAGACGGCTGGACGACGCGCTGCTGATGGCGATCGGCTGTCCGGTCCTGGCGCTGTACGGTGGCCGCGATCAGGGCATTCTGCCGGAAGTGATCGAGCACAAGCGCGAGGTCTGGCAGCGCGCCGACGTGCCGCATGAGATCGTGGTCTATGAGCAGGCGGACCATGCCTTCTTCAACGATACGCGCCCTGAGCACTACGATCCGGCAGCCGCCGCCGATGCCTGGCAGCGCGTGCTGGCCTTCTTTCACAAACAGCTTCAGTCGGCATAAAATAGTGAGGATCGATCCGCTACACAACAGGAGGAGATCATGGCAAATGGCAATGTGACGATCACCTGGCTAGGACATGGCACGTTCTTGTTCGAGAGTCCCGGCGGAAAGCGCATTCTGCTCGATCCCTGGATCGAGGGCAATCCCAAGTTTCCGCAGGCACTCAAGAGCGACGCGACCCAGAACATCGACGCGATTGTGATCACACACGGCCACTTCGATCATGTTCAGGATGTGCTTAGCATTGCGCAGAGCACGTCGGCTCCCGTGCTGTGCATGTTCGACGTGGTACCCTGGCTCACGCGCCAGGGCCTGGCCGAAGATCGCTGCATGGGCTTCAACATGGGCGGCACCGTCGAGGCGGCGGGCGTCAAGTTCACCATGACTCCGGCGCTTCACTCGTCGAGCATCGTCGATGATTCCGGCAACATTGTCTATCTGGGCAATCCCGTGGGCTACGTCATGACCTTCGAGGACGGTACGGTCGTCTATCACTCCGGCGATACGTGCGTCTTCGGCGATATGCGCATCATCGGCGAGCTGTACGCGCCCGACGTGGCGATCCTGCCGATCGGCGGCTGGTTCACGATGGACCCCAGGCAGGCTGCGTACGCCGCGAAGCTGCTCGGCGTCAAGCGGGTGATCCCTGAGCACTACGGCACCTTCCCGATCCTGGCGGGCACTCCGGCAGAGTTGCAGCAGGAATTGTCGAGCCAGAATATCGAGGTGGTCACGCTGGATCCCGGCCAGAGCACGACGGTCGGCAAGCAGGCGAGCGCGGCGGTCGGCGATAATCTGGGGGCGTAGGACTCCAGAGGTTGTCGGGGGCGGATTGATGATGGTCGAAAGGTTCAACAATCCGCCCTACGCTGTTATGACGTTTCGTGGTCCTGACACAGGATGATCATTGCTTCCTTAGCGCCTCTCTGATGCACCAGCCGTCGACGTTGGCGGCGCGAATCCGCACCCAGTTGTAGCCATCCGCCGCCTGCGGCCCTTCGATCACCTCGACCTGCGTGCCGTACGGCAGCGAGGCGATGGGCGGGAATGAGCGGCTCGGTCCGCTGCGCACCGTCAGCGATTGTCGTCGGTTCGTGGCGACGACGTAGCGCTCGCCGCTGGGCGCTGCGGCACCGCTGGCCGATGGCGCTGGGCTTTCTCCGGCGATGGCTGACGGCGCGGGCGAGTCGGCGGTTTCGTCGCCGCTGCCCAGGACCAGGCTGCCGAGCAAGAGCAGCAGCACGAGGCCAGCCGCGCCCGCGATGCCCCACAGCAGCCGTCGCTGCTGGGATGGTCCGCTCGCCGTGGGTGCCGGTTCGAGCGCTGGCAGCGGCGCTGCCGCCGTGCCGCTGCGCACGGCTGGCCTGGCTGCGGTATCGGGGATCGGAATCGTCTGGTGCGTGCGCGGAATCACGGTAGTAGGCGTGTCCGCAAGCTGGCGCAGGTGCCGTAGATCGGCCAGCAGCGCCGCGATCGACGGGTAGGCTCCCTGCGCAGCGCGCTCGGCGATGGCCTGCGGCGGCGTCGCGCGGCTCGGATCGGCGCTGCCGCCCAGCGCGATCGTAAGCAGGCGGCCAAGCGTCTGCGCGGCCCGCGCCTGATCGGGCGGCGTCTGCTCAAGGCCCAGATCGATTAGCTGGATGCGGCCTTCGGGATGCATGCGAATCGTCTGGCCGTTGGCGCTCGGCAGCATCTCGCCGCGCGCGATGGCGGCCTCTAGCGTCTCGGCGATCGTCTCGACCACCTTGAGCGCGCGATCGGTCGGCAGCGGCGCGAGATCGTCCAGCGCGGGACCGGCCAGCTCCTCCAGCACCAGAAAAGGACGCTCCCCGACGCTATGCTGATCGTAGAGCGCGGCGACATGCGGCAGATTGGCGAGCGCCGCGCTGCGCGCTTTGTCGAGCATCCGCTGCACGAAAGCTGTGTTCTGAGCATTATCGGGGCGCAGCAGCTCGACGGTGACGGGCCGGTTGAGCAGTTGATCGCGACCGTGGTAGGCGACAACGGCGCTATCGCTGTACACGAGCGCGTCGAGATGATAGCGATTTTCCAAGACCGGCGTCGTCGGCGCTGACATATGCTGTGCCATACCTGCTCTAGGAGCAATCATCGTGATCGCCCATGCTCCACGCTCCGCGCTCTATGGTAGCCACGGGCGGTCGATCCTGTCAAGCTGCCGTCAGGTACGATCCGCCATCGCCGCGCGCCTGCTCCTTCATGGGCGGAATCGGGCTGGTCGGCACTTCCCAGAGACGCTCCGGCGAGTCGATCGGCAGCTCCGCGATCGGGACCGGCGGCGGGCGCAGACCGGCCAGCTCGTAGCGGCTTTCGATCAGCGCGGCGTACATCGCGGCGCCATCCTTGTACCGCGCGATAGCCGAGGGCGCGGTCGCCTTGGCGACGACCCGCTCCAGCGTCAGCGGCACGCTCAAGATAACCTCGCTCATCAGCGGCACGCGCTCGGTCGTGTGCAGATGCGCGATCGTCGCGGCGTCCGGCCCGTCGAAGGGCACCACGCCCGTGATCATCTGAAACAGGACGATGCCGAGCGAGTACACGTCGGCGGCGGGCGTGATCGGCATGCCCATCACCCGCTCCGGCGCGATATAGTGCGGCGATCCCAGCACCTCGCCCTCGCTGCACTGCCCGCCAACCGTCGAAATACCGAAGTCGAGCAGCTTGACGTGGCCCGCCTGATCGATCAAGATGTTGTCGGGCTTAATATCGCAGTGGATGATGCCGTTGGCGTGGCTATGCGCCAGCGCCGCCGCCACTTGCAGCGTATAATCGACCGCCTGCTGTGGCGGCAGCGGCATGAGCTGGCTCAAGGTCTGCCCGTCAACCAGCTCCAGCACGAGATAGGGCTGATCGTCGAGATGTGCGTCGAAGACCTCGACGATGTTGGGATGGCGCAGCGCGGCCAGAGTTCGCGCCTCTGCACGGAACGCCTCAAGCGCCTCAGGATCGCTGATCAGCTCCGGCTTCAGGCGCTTAATGGCGACGTGCCGCTGGAGCGCGGTATCCCAGGCAATATAGATAATCGCCATTCCGCCTGAGCGGAGCGGCTCTTGTATCAGATAGCGATTCATAAGGTGCAACCATCCTTCGGGGTGGTCAGTGCAACCTTTATGCCAGTATATTTTGGATGCTCAGATCCGGGGAGGAGGCAGGCTATGCAGGTCATCGTGGGGCAGGCGATTGCAGACCGTGTGCGTGAGCGGGCGGCGGAGCTTGGATTGCCGGTCGAGCTGGTGATCGTCGCCAGGGACGGCTCGCTCGCGACCGATGCTCGTCAGGCGGAGGTGTTCTTTCGCTCGCACATCGCCAACGAGGTCTATGAGCGCGTGCTGGCATCCGCGCCGCAGGTCCGCTGGGTCCACACCGCCAGCGCGGGCGTCGATGGGCTGCTCTCGGACGCGCTGACCGACCGCAAGATCACCTTTACCAACTCGGCGGGCGTGTATGCCACGCCGATCGCCGAGTGGGTGCTGCACGCGCTGCTGATGATCGTCAAGCACGGGCCGCAGATGCTCGCGGCACAGCAGGCGCGGCGCTGGGACGATCACATACGTTTCGAGGAGCTGACGGGCAAGACGCTGACGCTGCTTGGCACCGGCGGGATCGGACGAGAGATCGCCAGGCGGGCGGCGGCCTTCGAGATGCGCGTCTGGGGCATCAGCCGCAGCGGTCGCGCCGTCGAGGGCTTCGAGCGGATCGTCAGCGGCGAGCACTGGCGCGATCTGCTGCCCGCGACCGATTTTCTGGTGATCGCCGCGCCGCTGACGGATGCGACGCGCAGGATGATCGGCGAGCGCGAGCTGGCGCTGCTGCCGTCACGTGCCTGGCTGATCAACATCGCTCGCGGCGCAATCGTCGACGAGGCCGCACTGATCGCGGCGCTTGAGGCCCGCGCTATCGCCGGAGCAGCGCTGGATACCTTCGAGCAGGAGCCGCTGCCCCAGGAAAGCCCGCTCTGGACGCTGCCTAACGTGCTGATCTCGCCGCATCACTCCGGCTCATCGCCGCACTCGACCCGCCGCGCGGTGGATCTGTTTGTCGGCAACCTGCGCCGCTTCGTGCAGGGCGAGCCGCTGATCAATGTGGTCGATCTGGAGGCCGGATATTGAGCCGCGCTGGAACCGATCCTGCAAGGAGCGCGTCAGACACAGCATGAGGAGCTTTATCATGAAAGGCATCACAATCGGCCTGCTGGTCGCGGCTGGCGTTGCGGGCTTGTGGGCCGCTCAGCGCGCAACCACAGCACGCCGAACCGCGCCGACATATCTGGCGCAGGCCGAGCGCTCGACAGCGCAGCCAGCCACCACCGAAACAGCCGCCCCTGCGGCAACTACAACGGCCAGGGACCCGATCGATCCCAAGATGGTCAAAACGCCCAAAGGCGACATCGATCCCAAGATGGCGATCAATCCGCCGCCGCCGCGCTCGCCCGAAGACAGACCATCGCCCAGGCCGCGCCAGCACTAACCGTCATTCGTCAAAGAGCACAGGAGGCTGTGCTCTTTCTGTTGTCGGCTCAAGCGCCGCATGGAGCCAATCGCGCACCAGCCGAATAACCCGCCCGTCGATCGACAGCGAGAGATGCGTTGCGCGCGGCACGAGCGCAAAGGTGGTCCCCGGCGGCGCGGCGGCGGCCACGGCGTGAGCCTGGGATCGCGGCACGACCGCATCGCTGCCGCCGTAGCAGAGCAGCAGCGGACAGGAGATCCGCGCGACGCTATCGAGCAGATCCAGCCGCCGGATCAGCTCCACGGTGCCGATCCGGGCGCGCGTTGGCTTGGTGCGCCATCCCTGCACGATCCCCAGCGTCCCAACATCACGGTGCAGCGCCCAGGTGGCGGGCAGCGCGAGCGTGAGCATCTCGCGCCGGATGACCGCCTTTGTCACCTCGACGGTGATCGGCGCTTCTAGCAGGATCAGCGCGTCGGCGGCGACGCCCTCCGCAACGGCGCGCGCCCCGATACAGCCGCCCTGGCTGATGCCGAGCACGGCCACGCTGGCATAGCGCTCACGCAGCCAGTCCACGCCCGCCGCCACATTGTCGAGCACGTGGGGCAGATCGAGCACGCGGGGATTATCGCCGTGGCCGTCCACATCGATCGCGCAGGCGGCGAAACCGGCGTCTGACAGGCCGTGCAGCAGCGGCCAGGCGTAGAACATTTTATGGTTGCCAGCGCCATGCACGATCAGCACCGCTCGTGAGCAGCCGCCCGCTGGCTCGACCAGCAGCGCGGGCATTGGCCCGCCCTCGATCGGGATCGCCAGCTCCACAATCCGCCGTCCGTGGCGCTCGCCGGGAGCCAGAATCGTCTCCGGTCGTCGCTCGCGCTGCCGCAACAGCGCCAGAAGCGCAAAGAGCAGCAGGCCCGGCGGTGCGGATATGCCCCAGGCCAGCCAATCAGTCGACGTGTTGCCGGTGAGCAGCCAGCTCAGGCCGCCGAGCAGCGGCGCGCTGAGCACCAGCCAGCGCCGCCCGCCGATGACCAATCCCTGCCAGCCCGCCAGCGCTGCGGCGATCTCAGCGGCGAGCAGCCACCAGAGCGCCCCTAGCGCGATGTTGGTTATGAGTATCATGTGTGCGGGATCGTACCGAAGATCGCGTGTCGAACGCAAGGTATACAAATAAGTCAAAATAATGTATAATGGCGCAGCGACAGTCGCCGGGCACAATGACAACCGGATGATACGAATCTGTTAAATTGGTGTTTGACTTTTACGACAATCTGTGCAACAATACGGCATCCCAGAGGGAATACGCCTTTTCAAATTCAAACAGATTCGTGTCGGTGTCGGTTCTGAACTTCTTCGGTCACTTTTCAATGAATATCGCTACTCCGGCTCGTCGAAAGGGTTGGAGGTTTTTTGTTGCCTACCATAATTACTAATCGTCCGGTCTATCCATTCACAGCTATTGTCGGACAGGAGCGTCTCAAGCGCGCCCTCCTGCTCAACGCGATCAACCCCCGTGTCGGCGGCGTCCTGATTCGCGGCGAGAAAGGCACCGCCAAGTCCACGGCTGTGCGCGCCTTGCAGCGGCTGCTCCCGATGCTGCGTGTCGTCGCCGACTGTCCATTTGGCGATCCGCCCGACGATCCGCAGCGCATGTGCGACTCGTGCCTGTCGCGGCTGGAATCCGGCGAGACGCTGCCGGTCGTCGAGCGCGCCACGCGGCTGGTCGAGCTGCCGGTCAACGCATCCGAAGACCGGGTGGTCGGCTCGCTCGATCTGGAACACGCGCTGGCCGAAGGACAGCGCCGGTTCGAGCCGGGGCTGCTGGCCGAGGCCAACCGGGGCATCCTGTACGTCGACGAGGTCAACCTGCTTGATGATCATCTGGTCGACCTGCTGCTGGATGCCGCCGCGATGGGCGTCAACACCGTCGAGCGCGAGGGCATCTCGGTATCGCATCCGGCGCGCTTCATCCTGGTCGGGACGATGAATCCCGAAGAGGGCGAGCTTCGACCGCAGTTGCTCGATCGCTTCGGTCTGGTCGTCGAGATCGGCGGCCTGCGCGAGATCAACGACCGCGTGGCGATCATCCAGCGCCGCATCGCCTACGATCGCGATCCGATCGGCTTCGCCGCCGAGTGGGAGCCCGCCGAGCTGGTGCTGGCGCAGCGGATCAAAGAGGCGACGAAGCTCCTGCCGAGCGTCAAGCTGACCTCGATGGACATGGGCATCGTCGCGCGGCTGGCGGTCGAGCTGGGCGTAGACGGGCATCGCGCC
The DNA here is from genome assembly GCA_036374795.1 of Herpetosiphonaceae bacterium. Taxonomy (NCBI): domain Bacteria; kingdom Bacillati; phylum Chloroflexota; class Chloroflexia; order Herpetosiphonales; family Herpetosiphonaceae; species Herpetosiphonaceae bacterium. The sequence goes on along the minus strand of DASUTC010000237.1, from coordinate 13,098 downwards.
GATCTGGCGATTCTGGAGGCCGCGCGAACTCACGCGGCGCTCGAAGGCCGTGTGACGCTCACGCCGGTCGATATTCGCATCGCGGCTGAGCTGGCGTTGCCGCATCGCATGCGGCGTCAGCCATTCGTGGATGTGCAGCTCGACGAGGAGAAGCTCGGCGCGATCATCCAGCGCGAGGCCGAGCGCACCGACGGCCAGGAGCAGGAGCAAAAAAAAAAGACGAGCTGAGCAACGATTCGGGCGAGGGCGAGTCGAGCGATCTTGAGTCGGTGTCGGTCGCGCCGCGTGAGGCCGGTGCTCAGGACGATACCAGCGGCCAGAACAAAGGCGACAAAACGGTCGCTCCGGCGCAGCCGTTCAAGGTGCGGCGGCTGAGCACCCAGGCCGATCGACAGCAGCGCCGCGCGGGCGGCAAGCGCTCGAAATCGCGCACCAAGCGCAAGAGCGGTCGGTACATTTCCAGCCGCCAGACGAGCGAGCGGATCACCGATCTGGCGCTCGACGCGACGCTCCGCGCGGCGGCACCGTACCAGCGCCAGCGCCGCGCCCGCACGAAGAAGCGGCGGGCCGTGCTGCTGGAACGACCGGACTACCGGCAGAAGGTGCGGGTGCGACGAACCCGCAACGCGATCTGCTTCGTGGTAGACGCAAGCTGGTCGATGGCGGCGGAGCAGCGGATGCAGGCAACCAAAAGCGCGGTGCTCTCGCTGCTCAGAGATGCGTATCAGCGCCGCGACCGGGTTGGGCTGGTTTCGTTCCAGCGCGACGCCGCGCGCGTGCTCTTACCGCTCACCAACAGCGTCGATCTGGCGGAGCGGCGGCTGCGCTCGATGCCGACCGGCGGCAAGACGCCGCTGACACACGGCCTGCTGCTCGGCTTCGAGCTGCTGGATCGGGCGCGGCGACGCGATCCGGAGGTGTTGCCGCTGATGGTCGTCTTGACGGACGGGCAGGCCAATGTCTCATTGACCGGCATGCGTCCGCAGGAGGAGGCGTATCGGATCGCCGACTATATCGCCGAGACAGGCATCGAGGCGATCGTGATCGATACCGAGCATCCCAGCTTTGTGCGGGGCCTTGCACAGTCGCTGGCTCAACATTTGCAGGCGCTATACTATCACATCGCCAACTTAGGCGATCAGGCGCTCGTCGAAGTGGTGCGACAGCAAACACGTTAACAAGAACATTGGAGCAAGCGAACAACGAGACGATCTCGCTGTTTGGCACGCCAGCGGCGGCGACGTTTTTTTGTTCTCCTGCTCGATTGTTCTTAATCCATATATTTAGTGTTGGTTCACTTTCACGGAGGCACGGCGGACATGACGGACGAGGAGCGGACCCCAACGCAGGCCGATGAGCAGGCACAGGGGGCACAGGCGGAGCAGGCCAACGCAGAAGAAACCGCGGCGGCCAGCGATCAGGAGCAGACGGAAGGCCAGGGCATGCTGTCGAAGCTCGCCGATGTGGCGAGGAGCGCAGCCACTACCGTGGCCGAGACGGCCAAAGACGTTGCGGGAGCGGTCGCTGATCGCGCTCCCAGTGTTGCCGAGAACATCGTCGGCGCGGCCAAGCATTTGGTCGGGCAGGAGCATACCCATGCGGACGACGGCAGCACAGTCGAAACCAGCGAGACGGGAGCGGAGCAGCCGAGCGCCCAGGCTGATGAAGGCTCCTCGATCGTCGAGACGGTCAGCGACGCGGCGCAGGCTGCGGTGGATCAGGTACGGCGCACTGGTGCCCGTGTCTATGGGGTCGTGGCCTCGACGGTTGGAGCCGACCAGTCGCAGGGCGGTGAAACCGAGCAGGCAGCGCCGACGGCGGAAGCTGGCGAAGCGGCGGGCGCAAGCTTCGAGCCAACCGAGGAGTCGGCCAAGGGCGGCAAGCCCCGGCGGTTCAAAGACGTTCAGCCGGGCATGCAGCTCGAAGGCAAGGTGACGAGCATCGCGCTGTACGGCGTCTTTGTGGATGTGGGCGTGGGCCGTGACGGCCTGGTTCATATCTCGGAGATGAGCGACTCGCGGATCGAAGCGCCGACCGATCTGGTGCAGATCGACGATCCGGTGACGGTCTGGGTCAAGAGCGTCGATACCGAGGCGCGGCGCATCAGCCTGACGATGCGTGATCCGAACCGGCCCAAGCCGCAGCGTGAGCGCCGAGGGCCGCGCAAGCCCGAAGTCGATCGCGACCGGCTTTCGCAGATGAAGCCTGGCGACACGATCGAGGGCCTGATCAGCAGCCTCGCACCGTTCGGCGCCTTCGTGGACATCGGCGTCGGCAAGGACGGCCTGGTCCACATCTCGGAGCTGGCCGAGGGCCGCGTCGATAAGCCCGAAGATGCGGTGCAGGTCGGCGAGCGCTACACATTCAAGGTGCTGGAGGTCGATCCCGAAGGCAAGCGCATCAGCCTCAGCCTGCGGCGCGCGCTGCGCAGCCAGCGCATGCAGCAGCTTGAGCCCGGCACAATCCTCGACGGAACGGTCAGCGGCCTCGCGCCGTTTGGCGCGTTCGTGGATGTGGGCGTGGGCCGCGACGGCCTGGTCCATATCTCGGAGCTGTCCGACCAGCGCGTCGGCAGCGTCGAGGAGGCGGTGAAGGTCGGCGACAAGGTGCAGGTCAAGGTGATCGAGGTCGATCCGAACTCGAAGCGCATCAGCCTGACCATGCGCGTCGAGGAGCCGCTGCCGAACGAGCGGGAGCGCCCGACACCAGCGCCGCGCGCGACGGGCTACACGCCCGAAGCAGCCGAGGGTGGCTATCCTGTGCCGAGCTTCAACGAGTACACGCCCGCCGACGCGAGTCGTGCCGGTAGTCGCGGTGGCGACGCTCGTGGTGGCGGGCGCGGCGAAGGCCGTGGCGACGCTCGTGGTGGTCGTCCTGGCGATGCTCGTGGTGGCCGTGGCGGCGGACGTGGCCGCGACGATCGCGATGCGTCGGGCCGTGGCGGTCGCCTGGGCGGTCGCTCCGAAGGACGCGGTCGCCGCGAGGCGCAGATCTACGAGCCGTCGGAGGAAGTGTACACCTTTGAGGACCCCGAAGAGGAAAGCTTCTCCGGCGACGCGACGCTTGAAGATCTGGTGTCGAAGTTCAACGCGGGCAAGGATCGCCGCAAGAACCGCCGCGATTATGAGGAAGAAGAAGAAGAGGGCGGCAACGACCGTGGTCGCCGCGACGCAATTCGCCGCACGCTTGCCATGCGCGACGAAGAGTAAGCTGGCACAGCCACATACGACGGTACGGGCCGGAGCAATGGCGCTCCGGCCCGTGTTGTTTTAAGCCTTTTGTCGATTCGTCAGCGCCGCTGCAACCGCGCGACCGTCACACCATCGCCGCCCTCGCCGTCCACGCCGGGCGCGTACGAGGCGACGAGCGGATGTGTCGCCAGCACCTCGCGTACGATTTTCCGCAGCGCGCCGGTGCCCTTGCCGTGGACCAGCCGGACCTCGGCGAGGTTGGAAAGATACGCATCGTTAAGGTAGCGATCCAGAAGCGCCTCGATCTCGCTAGCCCGCATGCCGCGCATATCGAGCTGCATCGACACGTCGCGGGGCGCGCTCGGCACGCGGGGCGCGACTTTCACCTGCACGGCTGCGGGACGCTGCTGCTCGCCGCCGCCCTTGCGCCGTCGCAGCTCGCGCAGATCGACCGTCATGCGGAAGCCGCCGACCTGGACCTCGGCCTCGTTGGCATCGGGATCGATCGAGAGCACCTCGCCGTCGAGCTTGACCGAGGCGACATGCACCTGATCGCCGGGCTGGAGCGGACGCGGCGCTTGCTGCTGTGGCTGCTGCGGCTGTGCTTGTGGCTGCTGCTGGCGTCGGCGTTCGCGCCGCTGCTGCTCCGCCGCATCGCCCGCCGCTTTCAGCCGCTCCTCGGCCTGCTGCATCCACTCGCGAGTGAGCGACACCGAGCGTGTATCCTCGCGCAGCCGCCGCAGCTCGTGCCTGACGCTGCGTAGCTCGTCGTCCAGCTCGCGCTCGAACGCCTGAAGCCGCTGCTCGCGCTCAAGCTCAAGCTCGGCTAGCTCCTGCTGGAGCTGATTACGCACCTGCTCCGCCTCGGCCCGAATCGTCTCGGCCTGACGCTGCTCAAGCGCCGCCGCCTCGCGCTCGCGGGCGATCGACGCCAGCATATCTTCGACCTGCTCGGTTTCCGCCGACAGGAAGGAGCGCGACCGCGCGATGATCTCAGGATGCAGCCCCAGACGCGAGGCAATCGCCAGCGCGTTTGAGCGACCGGGCAGGCCGATCTGAAGCCGGTAGGTAGGCCGCAGCGTCTCCTCGTCGAACTCAACCGAGGCATTGTGGACGTTGGGCGTGTTATGCGCGTACGCCTTCAGCTCGGCGTAGTGCGTCGTGCCGATGCAGAGCGCGCCGCTGTCCAGAATGCGCTCGATAATCGCCCGCGCCAGCGCCGCGCCCTCGGTCGGATCGGTGCCCGCGCCCAGCTCGTCGAGCAGCACCAGCGCGTCCAGGCATCCTCCCGGCTTAGTGGTAGGCGCCGCAGCGTCCAGCGCATCCAGAATCGCGATGATATGCGTCATGTGCGACGAGAAGGTCGAGAGGCTCTGCTCGATGCTCTGCTCGTCGCCGATGTCGGCGAAAATATGCCGCAGCACCGGCAGCCGCGATCGATCGCCAGCCGGAATATGCATGCCCGACTGTGCCATCAGCGCCAGCAGCCCGGTCGTTTTGAGCGCGACCGTTTTGCCGCCGGTGTTTGGCCCGGTGACGAGCAGCACGCGAAACTCGCCGCCCAGCCACACGTCGGTCGGCACCACCGTCGACGGGTTGAGCAGCGGGTGGCGGGCCTTGCGCAGATACAGCGGCGCATCCTCCGGTCGCGCGCTCGGCGTGGGCTGGTACGACCGAAGATCGACGATCTCCGGCTCCATGCAGTTGAGCATCGAGCTGTAGCGGCCCTTGGCAAAGAGCAGATCGATCTCCGCCAGCGCCGCAACGCCCGCGATCGTGGCGTCGCCATGCTCCGCGATGCGCGCCGACAGCGCTTGCAGAATGCGCACGATCTCTTGCTGCTCGGCGATTTGCAGCTCGCGCCAGGTATTGTTCAGCTCGACGGTTTGCAGCGGCTCGATAAAGAGCGTCGCGCCCGTGTTGGACTGATCGTGGACGATGCCGCGCAGCGTCCTGCGTCCGCTGGCCTTGATCGGAATCACATAGCGGCCATCGCGCACCGTGATGATCGGCTCTTGCAGCGCGCTGGCATACTGCGACGATCCCAGGATGCCGTTCAGCCGCTCCATCAGCCGATCGTGCGCGATACGAATTTCCGCCCGAATTTTGCCGAGCGCAGGGCTGGCGCTGTCCAGAATCTCGCCGTTGGGATCGACGGTGCGCTCGATCGCGGCTTCGATCTCCGGCAGCTCCGGCAGCGCATAGCCCAGATCGATCAGCGGCCCGTACGGCTCGTCGGGAAGCTTGAGCAGCCGCACCCGTAGCTGGCGTGTCGCCGCCAGCGTCGCCGCCACGTCCAGCAGCACGCCCGGATCGAGGATGCCGCCGCGTAGCGCCTGGGTGATCGCCGGACGAATATCGCGCGCGCCGCCGATCGTAATGTCGGGATAGGTGTCGAAAAGCTGGCGCGCGGCAGTGGTGGCTCGCTGCGCGCGACGGATCGCGTCGATGTCGTCGTCGGGCTGCAAGTGCAGCGCAAGCTCGCGGCTGGCCGAGAACGCGGTCTGCTGCGCCAGCCGCTCGCGGATTTTAGCGTATTCCAAAATATGAAGTGTGCGCGCTTCAATCGTCATGCTGTTCTACCACAATCTAGTGCTCGATCACAGTCGGCTTTCGGCTACTCGTGCCGGTGCTGCCCAAAAAAAGACGGCAGGGAGCATTATACTCTCTTCTGCCGCCGAAAAACGAGTCTTTTGCCGGTTTTTGGTGATCCTGATGCCTGCCTACCTGGGCCTGAAGAACGGCAGCGCGGACTCAGGCAGGAATGGCGCGACCAGGCTAAAGACCTGTGGCAAGATATTGTTGATCAGCAGCGGCAGCAGCGTGGAGGTGCGCGTGCTATTCTGGAGCGAGCGCGTGATCGGGTACGGATCGCCGATGCTATTGGAAATAAACAGGAATTGCAGCACCATCCCGACGATGCTCATAAAGACCACGCCCAGGATTACGCCGAGCATCACGCCGATAATCCGATCGACAAACTCAAGCCGCCCCGGAAAACGGACGTAGCGAAACGTATACAGCGCGGCGGCCAGCAGCAGGATGAAACAGATCACCAGGATCAGGAAAAAGCTGATGGCATCCGCGACGACCGCGCTGGTGCCGCGCCGGACCATGTACAGCGAGGCGAACTTAAAGTACAGGCTGGCTAAGATCACACTGGCGTAAAACGTGACGAGCGCAAGCACAATTTTGATCGTGCCCTGAAAGAAGCCAACCGCAGTGATGACGATGAAGCCGAAGAGCAGCAGGAGATCAACAAACATCAGGCAACTCCATCAAGGAGGATGAGTGAGGCAAAATAGCGCGCGGCTATTATAGCATAAGGTTGTTGCGCGCCGTGACACGATGCTATAATGCCGCTGGTCCTGCCTCGGTGCGGCCCATGTGGTGGACGTGATACTGGATAACCTACATGGATGAGCATTTCTATTCTGTGGCGGAGGCGAATGCCCTGCTGCCCTACGTCCGCAGCCTCGTCGAAAGGATGTTGACGGCCCGCGAGCAGATCTTGCTGCTGCAACCGGAGCTATGGACGGTGATCCAGGCGGCGGTCTTCAACGGCGGAAGCAAAACGGCCTCGGATGTCACCCGCTATATCGTCGTCATTCAGGATGCGATCTACAAGCTGCGCGCGCTCAATATCCTGGTCAAAGATGTGAACACCGGCCTGATCGATTTTCCGGCTGAGCGCGACGGTCTGCCGATCTATTTGTGCTGGCAGTACGACGAGCCCTCGGTGCAGTTCTGGCACGATGTCGATAGCGGATTTGCCGGTCGGCAGCGGATCGACGAGACGTTTTAGGCTGACAATCCGCTCAGCGATGCTGGTGGTTGTTGAGCGAGCTGGGGGCAGATGTTGAGCGTTCAGGACAAAGTAACGATCATTACCGGCGCGTCGCGCGGGATTGGGCGGGCGACCGCGCGCGTGTTTGCGGCAGCCGGGGCCAGGGTGGTGCTCGCGGCGCGCTTCTCGACCGAGCTGAAGTCGCTGGCGGCAGAGCTGCGCGCTTCGGGCGCGCAGGTGCTCATGGTGCCGACCGATGTCGCGGATCGCGCGGCGGCGCATGCGCTGGTCGAGCGTGCGATTGCCGAGTGGGGCCGCGTCGATATTGTGATCAATAATGCCGGGATCGGCATTCAGGCCAATGTGGGCGAGCTACCGCCCGATCTGTTGCAGCGGGTCTTTGCCGTCAATTTCTACGGCCCGCTGTATCTGACGCAGGCAGCGCTGCCCCAGATGCGCCGCCAGCGCAGCGGCGTGATCGTCAACGTCTCGTCGCCGGTCGCGGAGATGGCCTTTCCCGGCATCGGCGGCTACGCGGCCTCGAAGGCGGCGCTGGATTCGCTGAGCGATACGCTGCGTCGCGAAGAGTACCGCAGCCGGATCGGGGTGATCACGGTCTATCCAGGCCGGATCGACACTAACTTCGACCGGGCGCGGATTCGCGTGAGCGGCTCGAAGCGCGTCGGTCGCTCGCCCTTCAGCGGCTCAGCCGAGGGCGTTGCCCAGGCGATCCTGCGGGGAGTGGAGCGCCAGCGCCGCGTGGTCTATGCGCTCCACCCGATCGAGCGCGTGGTCTGCATGATACATGGCTGGCTGCCGCGCGCCTTCGATCCGATCCTTGGACGAGTCATGTCGCGTCGATCGTAGGCACCCGGCGGCATCGGACCGCCACATGATGAGGGAGCAACAGATCTGCTGCTCGATGGCGGCGTAGATGGTATAATTGCGTGTGACCTGCGAAGGTTGCCAATATCAGCTCCAGGAGGAAGCCGTTCCATGGCTAGTCAGTCCCGCCGTCGTGCGACAAAAAACCTTACCCGCCGTGAGCGCCGCTCCGGCATCGCGCGTACCTATACGGTTCCCGCTCATGCGGCAGCGCCGAGCGTTCGCCGCTCCTACATGGCCGAGCCCGCGCCCGTCGATTACAGCGCCGAGTACCGCTATATCCGCAAAGACCTGTTTCGGATTTTGCTGTGGGCTACGGTCTTGATCGTCGGTATGATCGTGTTGTCATTCATGCCTATTCTCTAGCACGCCGTCAGGCCGGGGGAAAGATCCCTCGTCTCAAGCAGAATCGCAGGGCCGCTTTTCCAAAGAGCCTCCTTGTCTCTGCACGAGCGCAACATCGCATCGCGACTCGATCGTCCATTCTGCCCGGCGTCGAATGCGCTTCGTCCGGGCAATGCGGATGCGTATGGAAGAATCTCGCACGCAATCAAAAGCGGCGCGGCTACGCCGTATCGAGCATAAGCTGTACAACACGCCGCAAGGGCTGGGTGCAGTTGAGCTGTCGCAGTACTGCGGCGTCGATCGGCGGACGATCTACCGCGACATCGAGGCGCTGGAGCTGATGGGCGTGCCGGTCTGGCAGTTCGATGGTAAGTTTGGCATCGATCGAGACGGATACCAGTCCACGGTGCGGCTTAACCTCAACGAGACGGTCGCGCTGTATTTTGCGGCGCGTCTGCTGGCGCATCACTCAGACGAAAATAATCCCCACGTGGTCAGCGCGCTCGACAAGATCGCGGCCTCGCTGCCCGATGCCACGCTCTCGGAGCATATGTCGCGGGCGGCGGAGGTGATTCGCGCCAAGCCGATCCGCTCCAACTATGTCCAGATCGTCGAAACGCTGACGCGCGCCTGGGCCGATCGGCGAGTCGTATCGATCCGCTACTGGGCGGCAGATCGCGCCGAGCCGCAGGAGCGGGTGATCGAGCCGTACTTTCTCGAAGTTGCGCGCTTCGAGCCGGGCAGCTATGTCCTGGCGCACGATCGGCTGCGCGACGCGCTACGCACCTTCAAGGTCGAGCGTATCCAGCAGGCCGAGCTGCTGGCCGAGCACTACAGCATCCCCGAAGACTTCGATCCCTACAAGTGGCTGCAAGTCTCGTGGGGCATTATGGCCGAGGAAGAGGTCGAGGTGCGGCTGCGCTTCAGCCCCAACGCCGCGCGGCGCGTGCAGGAGAGCGTCTGGCATCACTCGCAGCGCATCGAGCAGCTTCCCGATGGCGGCTGTATCCTGTCGATGAGCGTCGGCGGCATTCGCGAGATCAGGAACTGGGTGCTGAGCTGGGGCGCGGATGTCGAGGTGCTCTCACCGCCTGAGCTGCGCGCGCAGATCGCGGCGGAGGGCGAGCGCATGGCGGCCCAGTACCATCGTTCGGTGTAAGAGAGGACTCCAGGCCCGGCTGGCTGCGCATTGCTGTGGTAAGGTAGAGCGCACCTGGCGGCGCTGACATGATTTTGTAAGCTTGGGCGCTTGTCACCGAGCGCGAGAAGCTTTACGCTTCCCCTGAATACAGTTGGTAGTTGTTTCCTCGGTCAGGTCTGCGGTATTTCATGACTCCCCCGCCAAGCCAGAAAGGGTTTTCAATGTCCCGTCGACTCTCCCTGATTCTGATTCTGGTCGGATTGCTGGCTGTCGCAGCGATCCCCCAGCACTCACGCGCGTTTAATCCACCGGTCGTCGCGATCCAAGCTGGGCATTGGCGCTCCAACGAGCTGCCGGAAGAATTCTCGCGTCTGCGCGGCAACACGGGCGCATCCGCTGGCGGCGTGCGCGAGGTCGATCTCAACGTCGATATTGCGCACCGTGCCGCCGAGTATCTGCGCTCATGGGGCAACGAGGCGTATGTTCTGCCCTCGACGGTGCCGCCCACCTATCGCGCCGATGCGTTTGTCTCGCTCCACTCCGACGGTCACAGCAACACCGGCGCGCGCGGCTATAAAGTCGCCACCTACTACCGCGACTGGGTCGCCAGCAGCATGCTCGTGCGTGAGATCGAGGATGAGTACGGTAAGCAGACCGGGCTGCCTAAAGACTGGCGGATCACGCACAATATGCGTGGCTACTACGCCTTCAACAGCGGCCTCTACGAGCACACCATCGCTGAGGATACGCCGGGCGCGATCCTTGAGATGGGCTTCTTGTCGAATCCCGCCGATCGGGCGTTTCTGACCAACAACCGCGATCTAGTCGCGCGGGCTATCGCGCTGGGTATCGCGCGGTTCCTGGGCACGCGCCCTGCCGGGGGCTGGCCGTCGCCGCCGCTGCTGCCAGGGAGCGATAAGGTCGAGGTGCTGAACAACAGCGTGCCGCTGCACACCGGCCCCGGCAAGCACTTCAGGCTCGTCGATCGTGCCTCGCGCAAGGAGCGCTACGCCGTGGTCGAGCGCCTCGACGGCTGGGCCAGGCTCTTCTTCTACGACGGCAAGGAGCGCTGGATCGAGGAGTTTCAGACCAGGCCGATCTTCGTGCCCTAGCGCGCCGCTAGGCCGGAGACGAACGAACAAGGGAACAAAGCAACAATAAATACTTCTCCCAGTTGTTCCCTTGTTCCCATACTCCTCCAACCGCGACACGTGATCCCTGGCCGTCGTGTGCCATGCCCGCCGCTGTTAACTGTCCACTATTGATGTCATCTGGCTCTATCGTGATCCACCTACCAGCGAGGAGTATGATCGTGCTGCCCTCCAAACGCTTGACGCTGATCGTCGCCACCGCAGTTCTGTTCGTCATCAGCGCCGTCACGGCGGGATCGTCCGCCTATGCCTCTCAATCAGGGTCGGTGCCGCTGTCGATGGCGGCGGCTAACCCGGAGCGAGCGCCCTATAATCTTGCGTCTCGCGCGCTCTCCAATACCTCGATTCGCGTCTCGTGGACCAACTCGTCCTACATCGACGGCTTCCGCCTGTATCGGTGGAATGGCTCGTCCTGGCAGGTGATCCGCGAGCGCTTCACAAACACGTGGTACGACGACAAAAACCTCACGCCGGGCACGACCTACCACTATACCGTGTGCTCGTACTACGGCTCGAACACCGTCTGCGCCGATGGCTACACCTCCGCCGCCACCACGTCCGCCGCGCCTGCCGCGCCGAATGCGCTATGGGCAACGCCGCGCTCTAGCTCATCGATCCGCTTTGGCTGGAACCAGCCCTGCTGGAATCAGCCGTGCGTTGCCATCAATAGCTTTCGGGTGTTTCGGCAGCGGGCAGGAACCAGCACCGTCGAGTATCTCACAACAGTTGCGGGCAACGTGCGCACCTGGGATGATACCGGCTTATCGCCCAGCACCGAGTACTACTACACGGTCTGCGCCGATAATGAGTCGGGCAGTGTCTGCGCGGCAAGCTGGACACGCGGCAAGACCTACTGACGCCTGAGGAGCTTACTTAAGCACGCTTGATTCAGGCAGGATCAAGGCGCCGGTGCTGTGATGGGCAGAAACCATCGCAGCACTTTTTTTCATGTCCTCATCACACGGATATGAGGCCCAGGGACTTCGGTGGATGTGAAATAAGCTATACAATCGATCGCAGAACCCTCGCATCTCCTACCACAAGGAGTTTAGCATGAAACGCCGCGTTTCCAGCCTCCGTATGCTCGTCCTCTGTGTTTTGTTGCTGTGCAACGGTCTGCCATTGGCCGCGCTCGCACATTCGCCCAGTCGCACAGCAGAGCAGCCTCGTGCTGCTCGATCGGGATCACAACGTCCCGGCGCTGCTGGGGCTATCAGACTCGTTGGCCGCTTTGAAGACACCGACATCGTATCCGTGGCCGTCAGCGGCTCGATTGCGTATCTTGCCGGAGGCTCGACCGGGCTGCGCATCGTCGATGTCGGCGCTCCCGATCAGCCGCGCCTGCTTGCTAAGCTGGCGGTTGATGCACACGACCTTGAAGTTGTTGGGGGTCTGGCCTATCTTGTGAATAATACGCCGGGCCTCGTGATCGTCGATGTGCGCGATCCAAGCAAGCCCAGAGTCATCGTCACCCATACACTCCCAGGCATCGATCAGAGGAATGGCGGGCTGATCGACCCGATGAAGATCGTGGTTGTCGACAAGCTCGCCTATATCTCCGGGCACACAACCGGGCTACAGATTATCGATGTCAGTAATCCGGCTCGTCCACGGGCGCGTGGAAGCTATCAACCGGGCCGTAGCCTGCATGATATACAGGTTGTTGGTCATCTTGCATACCTGGCTGATTCTTCCTACGGCCTGCATATCGTTGATGTCAAGAATCCTCAGCAGCCGCGCCTCCGTGGTCAGTACGTCACAAGCCCATTCTATCCCACAGCGCTTAGCGTCGTCGGTCGCTACACCTATCTGGGAGGCGGGCCGATCCACGTGATCGATACAGGCACTCCCGAAACGCCCAAATTACACCGAGTCTACGAACCGCAGGGCAGCCGTACGGGACGGCTGCTGGTGATCAATAATATCGCGTACCTTGCCAATAGGACCGGCGGCCTGGAACTCTTTGATGTCAGCAAAGCGGATAGCTTCGCCCGGCATGCCGCCTATGCGCAGGCAGGTGTAACCGATGTAGCTGTGGTCGGCGATCTTGTCTATCTTGTGAGTATGTCAAAGGGGCTGGATATTCTACGTCTTGATTCGACACGGCTCGGACCGGCTGAGCGTCGCTGCTTCTCCGAAACCGGCCAGTGTATCAGCGGTCCTTTTCTGGAGTTTTGGAAGCAAAACGGCGGACTGGCAGTATTTGGCTTTCCTGTTACTCGCCAGCGCCACGAGCCTACCCGTGATCTGGGGCACGTGTACCCGGTGCAATGGTTCGAGCGGAATCGCTTTGAGCTGCACGGGGCGGTCGTCTATCCGGACGATAAACCATCGAATGTGATTCTTGGGCGGCTTAGCGACGATTGGCTACAACGACAAGGCATCGATTGGCGGAAGTGGCCCCAAGCTGATGGCCCTAGAGCAGGCTGTCTGTGGTTTGAGCAGACACGCCATAATGTGTGCGATCAAGGCGCTGGCCTGGGCTTTATGACGTACTGGCAGACACATGGGATCAACGATCCTGAGCTGCCGAGCTATCAGCAAAGTCTGGCGCTGTTTGGTCTGCCGCTGAGCGAGCCACGCCTTGAGACGAATAGC
>DASUTC010000236.1 GCA_036374795.1 Herpetosiphonaceae bacterium | reverse complement strand
ACCTCACCTCATCGGCGAATGCGGACGGGCTGGCGGCTGCGAACAGCGCGCACAGCAGCGCGGCAAGCAGGCTGAAGCGGACGGGACGGTAGGCCAAGGGACGGTACATGATAAGTCCTTTCTCATCCTTAGGGACATGAGGGGGGAGCGCTCAGTATAGCCTATGCTTCTCATTTTGATCTGTCTATACAATCAAAAGATCTTAATAAAATCTGTACATTGCGCCCCGTCCGGCGCTTGAAACGCGCAGCCGCCGCGCGGAGGCAGCGCCGAAGAGCGTGTTATACTATGGTGTCTTTGTGCGCTTGGCGTTCCGCCAGACATGTGAGAGCACGCATCAGGGTCGGGCCCATGCTCCTGGGCCGCGCCAGGTGGTCATACGAGCCGAGCCGCATACCGTCTGCCAAAGTAGCAATGTAGAGCAACAAGGAGTATACAGAAATGCCGAAGCCATGGACGACGAACGAAATACGTCAAACGTTTCTCGATTTTTTCAAAAAGCATCACCATGCGATCGTCGCAAGCTCTTCCTTGGTGCCCAGCAACGACCCGACGCTGCTGTTCGTCAACGCGGGCATGGTTCAGTTCAAAGATGTCTTCTTGGGTGTCGAATCGCGCTCCTATACCCGCGCGGCCACGGTCCAAAAGTGTATGCGCGTCTCAGGTAAACATAACGACCTTGAAAACGTCGGTCCATCGCCGCGACACCACACCTTCTTTGAGATGCTGGGCAACTTCTCGTTTGGCGATTATTTCAAAAAAGAAGCGATCCCGATGGCCTATGATCTGATGGTCAACGGCTACGGGCTGGACCCCGCGCGGCTCTACTACACGATCTATCCCGACGATCAGGAATCGTTCGATATTTGGAGCAAGGATTTGGGCATCAATCCCGACCGGATCTTCCGCATGGAGGGCAACTTCTGGCGCATGGCCGATGTCGGGCCGTGCGGGCCGAACTCCGAGATCATCTACGATCGCGGGCCGGAAGGCTGCACCTGCGGCGATCCCAACTGCTCGATCGAGCTGGATAATGACTGTGACCGCTGGCTGGAGGTCTGGAATCTGGTCTTTATGCAGTTCAGCCAGGAAGCCTCAGGCGAGATGACCCCGCTGCCGAAGCCCGGCGTCGATACCGGCATGGGCCTGGAGCGTCTGGTGTCGGTGATTCAGGATAAGCCCGACAACTACCAGACCGACTTGTTCACGCCGATCTTTGAGAAGCTCAAGGCGCTGCTGGGCCATACCGACGAGCACTTCGCGGAGCATCTGGTGGGCTATCGCGTGATCGCCGACCACACGCGCGCCGCGACGTTTTTGATCGCCGACGGCGTGCTGCCGGGCAATGTCGGGCGCGATTACGTGCTCCGCCTGATTCTCCGGCGCGCGCTGCGCTACGGTAAGATGATCGGCTTCACCGGGCCGTTTATCGCCGAGGTGGCGCGGGTGGTGATCGAGCAGATGGGCGGCCACTACACCGAGCTGCGCGAGCGCGCCGATTTTATCATCGCGGCCTTGCAGCGCGAAGAGGCGGCCTTCCAGCAGACGCTCGATCGCGGCATTATGCTGCTCGACGAGCTGATCGGCGATCTGCGCAAGCGCGGCAGCACCGTTATTCCGGGCGAGCGCGCCTTCCAACTGTACAGCACCTTCGGCTTCCCCTACGATCTGATCAACGACGTGGCGAAGGAGCATGGCCTGACGATCGACCGCCAGGCTTACGATCGGGCGATGCTTGAGGAGAAAACGCGCTCCAAAGCGGCCAGCAGCTTCAACGTCGATACCTGGATCGAGCACTACCGGCGCATGGCGAGCGAACTGCCTACGAGCGAGTTCCTGGGCTACGACTACGAGCATCTGCGCGAGGTGCCGGTGCAGGTGCTGGCGATCATCGATCCCGAAACCGGCGAGCGGCTGGAGCAGGGCGCGGAGGGCAGCGCGATCGATCTGCTTTTGAACCGCACGCCCTTCTACGCCGAGAGCGGCGGCCAGGTGGCCGATACCGGCGTGATCGAGACGGAGTACGGGCGGGCGATCGTCGAGGATGTGCAGAAGCCGATCCCGAATGTGATCGTGCATCGCGCGCGCATCGTGAGCGGCACGATCCGGCGGGGCGAGAACGCGCGGGCCACAGTTGATGTCGAGCGCCGCTGGGATGTCATGCGTAATCACACCGCGACGCATCTGCTGCACCGCGCGCTGCGCACTGTGCTCGGCGAGCACGCCCAGCAGCGCGGCTCGCTTGTCGCGCCGGGCTACCTGCGCTTCGACTTCAACCACCTGCAAAAGCTGACCGATGAAGAGCTAGCCGCGATCGAGCGCGAGGTCAACGAGCATATCCTCAACGATCTGCCGGTTGGAGCCGACGAAACCAGCCTGGACGAGGCCCGGCAGCGCGGCGCGATGATGCTCTTCGGCGAGAAGTACGGCGATACGGTGCGCATGGTGTCGATCGACGATCAGCCGCAGGCGCAGCGGGTCTACTCGCGTGAGCTGTGCGGCGGCACGCATGTGCGCCAGACCGGCCAGATCGGCCCGATGCTGATCACCAATGAACAGTCGATCAGCCAGGGCGTGCGCCGGATCGTCGCGCTGACCGGCCATGCGGCGGAGGAGTACATCGCCAGCCAGAAGCAATTGCTGCAAGCGATCGGTCGGCAGCTTGGCGTGCAGGAGCCGGAGAAGATCAAGGAGCGCGTCGAGCAGTTGCAGGAGGAGCGTAATCAGCTTGCCCGGCAGCTTCAGGCTCTCCAGAGCGAGCTGCTGCGTAAGCAGCTTGAGACGGCGCTCAAGGATGCGCAGCAGGTGGATAACATCAGCGTGCTGGCGGTTCAGGTCAATGCCGGAAACGTCGAGCAGATGCGCGAGATGAGCGACTGGCTGCGCGATAAGCTGGGGACGGCCTTCGTGGTGCTCGGCGCGGTGCTCAACGGCAAGGTGCTGCTGACGGCGGCTGCGACACGCGATGTTGTGGCACGGGGCATCTCGGCGGGCAAGGTTGTGCAGCAGATTGCCAAGATCGTCGGCGGCAGCGGCGGTGGACGCCCCGATTTTGCCCAGGCGGGCGGTCCTGATGCGCCGAAGCTGCCGGAGGCCCTGGCAAAGGTGGCTGCCCTGGTAGAGGAGCAGGTTGGCTCGGCCTCGCGTGTGAGCTAACGCTGCGTCGGCGGCAACGGCGTATTGCCGTCCGCGTCAATCAGCCCACATAGCGCTGATCTCGATCCCAATGGTTGCCGATCCGGGCAATCGTTGGGATCGACGTTTTGGGCGCTGGACTCAGCGCGATCCGGATCAGAGCGTGCCCGCTGTCACTCAGCGGGGCCAAGGTGGCGGGCGACCTCGGCGGGGAACTTGCGGGCGGGCAGATTGTCCGCCGGTTGGAATGGGGGCAGCGTCGAATCGTTGCGGCAGGCGCGAAGGTACTGTGCTTTGGTGATGCGCTCTCCGTTGACATAATACTGCGGATAGCCGCGCTTGAGCCTCCGCTTTCGGTTCCACTGGCGCAGAATGCCGTGCGGCGCTCCCTTGGCATAATGGCCCTCTTCGTACACGCTCCGCTGATCGGCTTCGATCCACCACTCAAAGCCGTGACGCTGCCCGTCGCGGTAGAAGCGCGCCTCGCTCAGCATGCGCCCGCCGTCGGAGCGCTGGCCCCACCACAGATCAAGGCCGGTCCCATGCTGCATCGTATAGCTGCCGAGGAGCTGCCCATCGAACGACCACTGGTGGGCCGTGCCGTGCTCCAGTCCATCCTGGTACGGGATCGCGGAGATGAGCATGCCAGGTAGATCCCAGCGGTACCACATGCCGTGATAGCGCTCCCGGCGCAGGCCAAAGTCGAGCGACGGCTCGCCGGTTTCAAAAAAGAAGCGCCGCCCCACAAGTTCGCCATCGAGCCAGTAGTCGGCCTGCGCCTTCGTGCCGTCGGGGTGCCGTTCGACGATGCGCTCTTCGGCGGCCTCAGGGATCGAGGATTGAAACTCAGGTAGCATCGACAGCCTCATACCGCCCTGTATGCTCCGATAGATGTAGTGTATAGCACATGCGACATCCGACAACAACAGGCGAGATCAGAACGATACCGCCGATATGCGTAGTCTGGTAGAGAGATGCTCCAGCGCTGCGGCGGCGCTCACGGCCTCCTGCTCCAGCTTACGATCGGTCATCAGCAGCCGATCGATCAGCGCAGAGCAATCATCGAGGCCGGGATTGGCGCGCAATATCGTGAGCGTAGCCCGATCCTGTGCGGTCAGCGGCTGCGCGTGGGCCTGATATGCCTCGAATGTCGCCGCGTCCATCATCAGCGGCGCGACCGGGCCAAGCCGCGCGCGGAGATGGGCCAGGATGCGCAGACCGCCCGCGTCACAGTCGCCCCAGTGGTAGCACGGCACGTCGGGCGCGGCGGCTCGAATCTGCCGTAGGAGCGCGATCAGCGTGGGCGTCGCAAAGCCGCCGCTGTACAGCGCCAGGACGTGATCGGGTCGCAATGCAGCCAGCTCGCTAAAGCTCGTGGCATTCTCGACCGTGACGATCGCCGTGGCTTTACACGAGAGCACCGCTGCCGCTGACAGCATCGCCGCCGATAGCGCAATGCTGGGCACGAACGGCGCGAGGTCGATCGGCTGCGCGCGGTGCTGGAGCGTCAGCGGCCCGGCCACGGGCACATACTCCGGCACGCGATCGAGGTAGTGCGCGGCCAGCAGCGCGCGGGTATCATCGCCGTAGCTGGCGGCGTCGGGGGTGTGGTGGCGCAAAACATTGACGATCGCCGGACGGAGCGCCTCCAGCCGCTTGCTATCGTTGAAGAGCCGCACGCTCAGCGTCCGCTCAAGCGTCGGCTGGGTGAGGCGGGCAATCGCGCTGAGCGCCCGCAGCAGATCGCGGTTTTTGCGCGGATCGTCGAGAGC
This sequence comes from Herpetosiphonaceae bacterium, assembly GCA_036374795.1. NCBI lineage: Bacteria > Bacillati > Chloroflexota > Chloroflexia > Herpetosiphonales > Herpetosiphonaceae > Herpetosiphonaceae bacterium. Next base: position 11,689 of record DASUTC010000236.1, on the reverse strand, counting down.
CAGCGGCGTAACCGAGCGATGGCGGGCCAGGTTGTCATGCGCCCAGGCTAGGAAGCTGGCGTGCCACTCGGCGTGGGCCGTCTCGAACGCCAGCAGCGACTCAAGCGTCTCCGCCTGTGCGTCGCGGGGCGTGCGCTTGAGCCGCGCGTAGAGCAGGGCGGCGTGCTCCGGCACCAGGTCGACCGCTTCGAGCCAGTTGCCGCGCTCCCATCTCGCCCAGTGCAGTGTGAGCACGCCGTCGCGCGCAAGCGCTTCCAGCGCCACATTCGTTTCGCGGCGCGGCGTGCTATCGTCGGTGGCGAAGTAGCGCGGATGCTCCTTCGCGCTGAGGCGGACGCGCACCACCGTTCGCCGCTCCGGCTGCTCGAAGCGGTCGAGCAGCGTGTGCAGCAGCGCGCGGGCGACCGGCTCCAGCTCAGGTGACATCGACCTCTTCCAGTTTGGCGGCGTAGTTGCGGTACGGCTCGATCAGCACCTGATCGCCGATGCCGGTCAGGACCAGGCTCGTACACATCTTGGGCACCAGATACTCGCAGCGCTCCAGGGGAGTGGCGGTAATGATCTGGAGCTTGAAGTACTGAAACAGATCTAGCGTCGCGCCGATCCGATCCTGGTCCATCTTGGAGAAGGCCTCGTCGAACGCGACCAGGCGAATCGTCGGGCGGCAGGTGCTCGTATTCGTGGGCAAAAGTTTGTAGACTCATGGCTTCCTGGGTTGAGCGCTCAGCCAGCGCCGCCGGGTATTATAGCACTCGGCGCAGCGTAAAGTCGCGAAAGCCGATCTGCTCGTGCATGATCCACGCGCCGTCCTCGGTGTCTTCGACGCGGTAGCCGAGCGATCCGTCGCCATAGACGCCCAGGTAGATCAGCAGCGGCAGCTCAGCGGGATCGTCAAGCTGGATCTCGGAGCCTCGCACCGACTCGCGCTGGCCCAGCAGATCGAGTGCAAAGCGGCGGACGCGCTCGCGGCTGATCGCGCGGTTGAGCTGGCGGCGGGTGGCAGCACGCGCGGCAGCCTTCTCGGCCTCCGAGATCACCGGCAGCGCGCGGCGCTCCGGCACAAATGGTGTGGCGGCGCGGCCTGGCGCCGCTAGCGACTCCTGATCGAGCAGCTCAAGCCGGAACAGGCTGATCAGCGAAGCGGCCTCGTCGAGCAGCGCGGCGTCGGCGGGCGCGGCCAGGAGTTGTGTCAGAATGGCGTGAAGCTGCCCGCTGGTAGTGCTGCTGGCGGTCAGCCGTAGCTCGATGTTGCGCACCGCCGCGTCGATAAACTGGCTGTGGCGGGTATCGATCGCCTGCAAAAAGCGATCGAGCGCGTCGAACTGCTCGCGGATCTCGCGGAGCTGGTCGAGCGCCTGCATCGCCGCCGCCTCGATCGTCGGCGCGTCGCGGTGCTGGTAGAGCCGCTGCGCGATGCTATCGATCTGCTCGTGGGCTTCGATCTGCTTCAGCGCATTGAGCACGCCGGGCCGGAAGCGCGAGATGTGATCGGTGGTGCGCAACTGGTGATAGACTCGATCGACGATCTCGTCGCGGTAGTTGAAGAAAAGCTGCTCCAGAATCGCGCGGGCCTCGCTCTGCTGCACAAGCTGCTCGATGTGCCCGCCGATGTTATGCTGCAACTCTTTCAGCCCGTTGATCAGATGGATCGTCTGCCGATGCGCTTCGGGCAGGCGAATCGCGGCATCGCCCTCGCGCACCGCCGCCGCCAGCATATCGTGGATCGCGCAGATCAGGCCGCGCAGCGACGGCGACTCGTTGCGGGTGATCTCGCTCAAGACCGCCAGCAGCCGAAACGTGTAATCAGGCAGGATGTACGTCTGGGTAAAATCGCTCTGCATCTCGCTGCGCAGCCAGCCGCAGCGCGTCAGGTAGCGCAGGATCGCGGCGGAGCGGCTTTGAATGGTGTCGGTCGTCTCCGCAGCCTCGTCGAGCGGCGCATCGTCGGCGTCCTCCGTCAGGCTGAGCGCCTGCGGATCGGCCAGCACATCGCCGACGACATACAGCGCTGTCTCGCGCGAGAGCGGCTGGTAGCTGCGCTGCGCCTCGCCGAAGAGCCGTAGCAAGACCTCGGCGTAGATCGGCGCTCCCGGTGCGGCGAGCGGCTTGAAGAGTCCGACCGGAATAATCTCAAAGAGAGCTGCCATTTTGTTCTTTATGCTTTGTTCGTTTACGTCCCGTGTCGCCGCGCCTGCTCGATGGTTGCCTGTACGGCGGCGATCCAGTGCGGCGGAAACCGCTCAGGATCGATCAGCCAGTGCTCAACGCTGCTCACGGCGTGCCTGATGCCCGCCTTTTCGTCGGCGACCGCCGCGACGATCAGGATGCCGATGCCTGGCAAGCGCGCGCTCCACTCCAGCCCAACCTGTTGCTCAAAGGCGGCGGCTAGCGCGTGAAAGGTCTGCTCGTCGATCTGTGCCCGCCGCTGATCGCGTAGCCGCTCGGCCTCCTGAGCGAAGATCGTGTAGTCGCGCCGTTTTTCGGGCACGACCTGGAGCAGCTCGGCGTGGAGCACGGCCAGGTGTTGCTCAAGCAACCAGCGGGGCATGCCCCGCGCCGCCAGCAGACGGCCCAGCCAGTCGATCTGGTGCTGGATGACCTCCTGGGAGTGCTGCGCCAGCGTGACGATCCATGAGCTATCGCTCCAGGTGAAGCGCCTGCCCCGCTCGCCGTAGCGCTGCTCGTAGTACGGCACCTGACGCCACGATCGATCGCCTGCCCGCATCGCCGCCTCGATCTCACGGGCATCGTCGGCGATGAAGTGATTCCCGGCCTCCGGATTGAGCACGCCGACCAGCTCGAACATCTCCTGCTCTGGGATCGGATAGAGCGCCCCGACGAGTCGCTCGATGCCGTTGAACGCCTCGCCCGCTGCAATCACGATTCGCTGCTGCGTGCGGTCGTCGAGCGGTGCCTCGTTCATCTGCCGCGTAAAGCGCTTCCAGGAGGCTTTGACCTGCCTGTCGTAGCTCGAAAGGTAGGCCAGGCCCTCCCCGTCCTTGAGCTTAAAGGCCCGCGCCACCTGTGCTCGCAGGACGATCCCGCCGAGCGTCGAGCCTTCGAGCACGTAGAGGTAGCCGAGCAGCGTCAGCGGATCGTCGGTCGCGCGGCGGCGGATCTGCTCGTCCATGATCAGCGCGTGGAGCGTGGCGGCTGGCATAGGGCGTAGCGTGTGCTCTTTGAAAAAGGCCAGATCGCGCTCGATCAGCGGCAGCTTGCGCATATGCTCATCCCAGATCGCGCCTGCTTCTCGATCCGGCAGCCGTAGCACCGCCTGCTCCAGGCCACCGTACACGATCGCCAGCGCCGTCAAAAACCCGACGTAGCTGTCCAGCGGCAGATCTCGAACCGCCAGCGCCCTGAACAAAGGCTGCTCCTCCACGCGCATGTGCCGCGCGTGCGTTTCCGCCCGAAGCCGATCCATGAGTGGTCGTCCGCTTGTGATAGCCATCCCTACCTACCGGTTTCTATGTGTGAGCGACGCCGTGCATATCGAGCTGCTATAGCTGGATTGCTCCATCTTAGCAAGATCTGCACATCCTGTACAACTGTCGCATTGACGAATCGCCCGCACAATGGTAAAAAATAAAAAGACTATTTACTTAATGGGCAAGAAATTGTACACTAGAAACCAACTCGTCATTTACGCGGCTGTCTATCGCGAAGATATGCCCAACCCAGACACAAGGAGGTTAGCGCAGCTCCCCACCACGGCGCGCCGCGTCCGATCATCTCATGTTGTCCGTTCCACCTTCTCGCTTACAATCAAGGATGTGTACTCATGCAGATCCCGGTTTCACGCCAGTCGTCCATGCACCGCCTCCTGACGCTGCTGATCATCGTTTCGGCGCTTCTGGCGAGTGTCGCTACCACCAGCGCCCGGCCCCGGCCCAGCGATCCGCACGCGATCGTCTCGAACGATGGCTTCGTTCCCACGGCGAATCTAGCCGGCGTGGCGTTCGATGCCGAGGGCGCGTACGCAGCACCGACCGAGGGCACCGGCGAGGTGTCAAAGGCGGCCCAGCGCCCCGTGAATGATGCGCATATCGCTCCGGCTCCGCAGGGCGATCAGGTCGGCATCGAGTCGATCATCGGCACGGATAGCCGCTACCAGATCACCAATACCACCGTGTATCCCTACCGGGCAATCGCCAAGATCACGTCGAGCATCGGCGGCTGCACCGGCTGGCTGATCAACGCCAACACCGTCGCTACGGCGGGTCACTGCATCTATGGCAGCGGCGGCTGGGCCACCAACGTGGTCGTCTATCCGGGCCGCAACGGCACCTCGACGCCCTACGGAAGCTGCGGCTATACGCGCCTCTACTCGGTCAGCGGGTGGACCACGAGCCGCAGCCCTGAGTACGACTACGGTGCGATCAAGCTGAACTGCTCGATCGGCAACACCACCGGCTACTTCGGCTATCGCTGGTCGTCGGCGAGCCTGACGGGCCAGCCGAGCTATATCTCCGGCTATCCCGGCGATAAGCCCTCCGGCACCCAGTGGCGCAGCGACGACTCCATCCGCATCACCGAGACGCGCCGCCTGTTCTACGCCAACGACACCTACGGCGGCCACAGCGGCTCTCCCGTGTGGAACAACGGCGCAAGCTGCTCGACCTGTGGCATCGCGATCCACGCCTACGGCGTCGGCAGTAACGGCTACAACGGCGGCACGCGCATTACTGAAGCCGTGTTCAATAACCTGACCACCTGGAAGAACTCCTAAGATCCCTGGTGCGTCCGCTGCCGCATGCTGAGGGCATTCCCCGCTCTGTCTTGAGCAGGGCGGGGAACCGCTCAGAGCAGCTTCAAGCCGGGTCGCGGCTACGCGGGACGCGGCGGTCCCTGCGCGATCCGCGCCCGCATCGCCTTCGCTCCGCCGGTGCTGGTCCACATCGACTCCAGCCACCAGGTGATGCCCGCCTCGATGAATGGCCCGACGATCTCCTGAGCGCGTGCCCGGTCCTTGCCCGGCGTCTCGCCTTCCATAATAATATCGAAGGGCGTGGTCGCGGTGCGGCGCTCGTCGATAAAGGCTTTCATCTCGCGAATATCCGTCGGCGTCGGCGCCTTGAACGAGCCATCAGGGTTGATCATCGTCGGAAGCAGGCCATCCCAGCGCAAGACCCGCTGCATGGATTTCGGGCGCGGCCACGCGCCGACCACCCAGATCGGAATGCGGGGCGACTGTATCGGCGTCGGCAGGAATGTCATCTCCTGCACCTGATAGTGCGTGCCCTGGTAGCTGAAGGGCTGTCCGCTCCAGAGGCCGACCAGAATCTCCAGCGCCTCGTCCATGCGCTGCGCCCGGATCGTGCGATCGGTCGCCTCTCCGACTCTGGTCAGGCCGCCGTCGTCCAGCGCGCCAAGGCCAACCGATAGGATCAGCCGCCCATTGGAGAGATGATCGACGCTCATCGTCTCGCGGGCCAGCTTCCACGGGCGACGCCGCGAGATCGCCGTCAGCATCGGCCCGATCTTGACCCGCTCGGTGCGCATCGCCATTGCCGCCAGCACGACCCACGGATCGTGCATGGGAAAGCCCTCGATGGAGATCCCATCTGGCACGAACACGCCGTCCCATCCGGCGGCCTCGGCCTCAGCCGCAAGCTCAGCGCAGGTCCTGGGATCGCCGCCGGGAATCACAAAGCCATACTGCATCTTCAACTCCTTGCTTATGGAAGCTACGCGGTCGGTACGGCTCCAGACGTGTTAGCATGCGGGAGCAACCTCGATCAGCAGAGCGCCCAAAAAACCCTCTTCTCATTCCAGGCGAAATCATGTACACTACTCATATCAGTTCCCCCTCAGCAAGGTCCCGTCCGCTGTAGTCGTCAATCCGTGAAGTCGATCGTCCTGAAAGGACCCTCTCATGACTGCTCGCGTGCTCATCCTGGATGAAGATCCGGTGTTGTGCGATCTTTACCGCACAGTTCTGGAAGATGAAGGCTATGAGGGCATCGTCGCCCAGGCTTTGCCTGAGATCGACATGGTTATCCGCCTTCAGCCGGATCTGATTCTGTTGGATTACTTCTATGGCTCGACGCCGCACGGATGGATCTTTCTGATTCAGCTCAAAACATACGTGGAGACGGATCATATTCCAGTGCTGCTCTGTACCTCGGATGTCGCGGCGGTCAACGCGCACGCCCACGATCTCGCGACGTTCAACGTCAATGTGGTTCACAAGCCGTTCGACCTGAACGATTTTCTGGCGGCTGTACGCTATAGCCTGCCGTCCGATCGCGCTGCCAGCGCTCCGCTCAACTCGCGCGCGCGCAACGGGAGCACGCCCGCGTATAAGCGCCCGTAGCGAAAGAACAGAGAACCAGGTTCAACGTTCAAAACATCCGAAACCTGGAACTCGAAACCAAGCACACTTCGCCTCCACGCTAGCGGCGTGGTGTCACCTCAATCTCACCAAGGATCACGTAGTCCCTCGCCTCTGCTGTCTCGCTGTTCTGCTCCAGGGGTAGCCGTTCGAGCTTGCGCTGGTTGTACCAGCCAATAACGATCTGGTAGCGACCTGGCGGAACGTGCGGCGAGAGAACCGGGCCGTACAGCTCGCTATGCTGTTCGCCCGGCTGCCATTGGTCAGTCGGCGCATCGGCATCTTGCTGCCCCCACTTCGAGCCATCCGCGGCCACCAGATGCACGAATAAGGTATAGCGCTGGCGCGGTCGCCCGTTGATCTCCCACGTCAACTTGAGCGGAACGATCTGTCCGGGCTGGTACGGCCCCGGCATCAGCACATACTCTGTGAGCTTAATCCCTTCGCTCCACTGAATAGTAGCCGCCGTCGCTACCTGGCCGGTCGGCGGCGTGTCGCCAACTTTCCAGAGCATACCCTGCGGCCACTGGTCGATGCCTAAGTTGGGCCAGGGCCGGAGCAGAAAGACCGAGCGACCCTGGGCGATCCGGTCATGGATGATCTGATGGTGTTCGTCGTAGTTGAAGCTCAGGATCAGCTCCAGGTCCCGGCGCTGCCCTTCGACATCCTGAAGGTAGCGCAGCCCCTCGAAGTATGACCAGTCGACGATGACAACGGCGCTGGTCGGTAGCGGCTGTGCCATGATCTCTCTGACGATGACCTCGGCACTGTCGGTGTTCATGCTGCGGATCGGCTGGACGTTCCTGCTCACCAGCACAACCGGCAGCGCCAGCAGACATGTGCTCACGGCGGTACCTGCCCATCGCGGCAGGCGACTGACGACAGCCATGCTGCCCTCGCCAAGCAGCAGCGCGGCGATCACGTGCGCCGGAAGCAGGAAGATTTCTACGTCGTTGACATAATAGGCCGCGCAGAAGATGAAGACGAAGCCGTAGGTCGATATAAGCAGGGCGGCAAGGGCGCGATCACGGCGGATCAGGCGCAGGCCGCCGATCAGCGCGAGCAGCGCGCCCACTGGGAGAAACTGCGGCCAGATAAAGTAGCGTACAAGATACAGCAGCCGGGCAGAGCCCTCCTCGCGCAGGTGAGCGAAGTTCAGCAGCGTGCCAGCCCACGATCGGGCCGTGGCATACTCCCACAGAAAGTCCGAGCGGTCGACCCAGGCAGGCGCTCGCAGGGGCAGGTAGAGATACAGCAGGCATGGAGCCAGTATCGCCGCGAGGGCAGCCGCCACCTCGCGCAGGCCCAGCCGTCGGCTGAGGAGCACGAAGAGCAGCATGCCAGGGACCATCAAGGTGATCAGCCGGTGATGAGCCAGTCCCAGGCCCAACAGCAGCCCCACCAGCCACAGCGGCGCGTCTCCTGATCGCCAGCACAGCAGCGCCCAGATCAGCGCTACCTGGAGCAGCGTCGCGAGTGCATAGACCTCGGTGATCGTGGCCTGCGACCAGAACGTGAATGTCGCGGCCAGGCTCAGCGCGATGGCGACGCCCAGTGTGCGTCGGTGGTCCATCGCGCGGCTGCACGCATAGAGCACGCCGACAGCCAGCGCCGCGAGCACCGCAGAGAGCAGATTCATGCGCCAGGCGGGCGTACCGCCGAGCGGCAGGCGCGTCCATAGCCAGCCGAGCAGCGTGTACAGCGGGTAGCCGGTGGGATGCGCCACTCCCAGCGTCGGCGCGACTCGCTGAAACTCCGGCGTGTCCTGGCTTCCGATACCCGGCAGCAGCGTGGCGACGTACAGCAGCAAAGCCAGGAGCAGCACGCCAATAAAGATGATCGCGTCATACCGCCGGGCGGCGCGCCGCCGGATGGTGGCCTGTCCTGCTACTCCACCCATATGGTCCGGACACCTCGTGAATAGTCGGGCGCGATTGGATCGGTGTGTGCTCGTGTCTCTCAGAAGCTCTGGCTCGCAGCCTATCGCGCCGCTGATCTGCTCAGCCAAACGCTGCCACAGAATGCGCGATAGTGTAGCATAAGCGTCAATGCGGAACCGTCAATCTCCGGTGGGCGAAGTATCGAGATCCTGATCTAAAGATGGGGTCATATTCGTGCTGATTCAGCCTTCTCTTGAGCGTCGAGATCAGGTACACTACCGTATGTCGTTTTCTTCTGCTGCGCAACAGCCGTTACGCGAGGATCTGCGACATGCTGCGACGGCATGCCCCACACAGGGTCATCGATTCCTGGTAGAGGTGTGGGCGTGTTTGGCGAGCGCATCCACTCATAACCGATGAGGCTCCGGGCTACCACTGGCGCGATCCCATGTTCCACAGGAACAGCCGCGCACCTCCGGTTTATGACGGAAGATCGGTCAATATTCCCCGTCATCGTGAAGGTTTGGTGTATGTCTGCGCGTATTCTGGTCTTAGACGAAGATCCCAACATGTGCGACCTCTATCGGGCAGTATTGGAGTCTGAGGGGTACGAAGTGATGATGGCTCACAGCCTCCCGGAGATTCCGATTGTCCGAGATCTGCAACCTGATCTGATCCTGTTGGATTATTTTCGTGGTCCTACGCCACGCGGCTGGATCTTCCTGATTCACCTCAAGACGTACTCGGATACCGAGCAGATCCCCGTCGTGCTCTGTACCGCCGATACTGCAACGGTCGTGGAATATGCGCACGACCTCGCCACGTTCAACGTCAATGTGGTGCCTAAGCCGTTCAGCGTGGCCGATTTCGCGGCGGCGATCCGCTATAGCTGCCCGGCGCGTCGGCAACGAAGCCGAGCATAGCGTCGATTCGAGGCTGTACTTCTACTGTACCGATAATCATAATTTCAAGAAACCCGTGCGCGGACGGGCTCGGCAAGCCGTTTGTAAGGGTTAGACAAGCCGTTTCTTGGCGCGCTGTATCTGTTGCATCTGCTTGCGCCGGTTGGCTTTCTCCTCACGCGCTTCGACCTGCGCGATCGTCTCCTCCGGCGATGGCTCGGCGGCAGCATCGGCGGCCAGCGTCTCGGCAAGCGAGCGGATGGTTAGCCCGGCGTACAGGCTAACCACCGGCACATCGCGCTGTAGCTCTTTCTTGAGCTGAGCGATCACATGCACCGCGATAAACGAGTCGCCGCCCAGGTCGAAGAAGTTATCGTGGACGCCGATCTGCTCGAAGCCGAGCGCCTGCTGCCAGATATGCGCGATCGAGCGCTCAAGCTCGCTGGCTGGCGCAACATACGGGGTTTGTAGCCTGGGCCGTGGATGCAGCGCGACCGGGCCGCTCTCGGTCGGCTGGGCCTGCTCGCGCAGCGCGGCGACTCTGCTGCGCTGCTGGGTGATTCTGGCGGCCAGATCGCCGGTTGAGATGATCACGTGTGCGCCCGGCGGCTGCGCGATGATCCGGCGGAAGGCCGCGCCGCCCTCCTGAGGCGTGAGCGCCATCTGAGCCAGATCCGTGCTCACGCTGGTGATCTGCGAGCGCTGATCGTCGAGGTGCCACGCATCCCAGCCCACGCTGATCCACGGGTAGCGGCTGATCTTGTGCTGCTGCTGCGCAAAGGCATCCATGAACAGATTCGCCGCAGCATAGGCCGCGTAGCCCAGCCCGCCCAGCACGGTCGCCAGCGACGAATCGAGCGCGCAGAAATCAAGCTGCTGCTCGGCCAGGGCCGCCTGAAGCGCGAGCACGCCGCGCACTTTGGGCTGGAAATGCCAGCCGCAGGAGGCGGGGTCGAGTTGGTCGATCGGGTTGAAGAAGTGCTCGCCGGGCGCTCCCGCAGCATGAATGACGCCATGCAGCGTGTCGAAGCGAGCAATGCACTGCCCGATCACAGCGCGCATCTGCTGCACATCGGCGAGATCCGCGCTGTGTACCAGCACCTCCGCTCCGTGCTGCTCAAGCGTCTGGACGCTGCGAATACTGCGGCTGGTCGGGTTGTCGTCAGGGTGTGTTGCCAGCCATTGGCTCCACTGCGCTTTGGGCGGGAAGCTGCGATCGTCTACCAGCACCAGCCGCGCCTGGACGCTCAGGGCCAGATGCTCGGCCAGCGCCAGACCAACGCCGCTCAATCCGCCAGTGATCAGATAGACACCCCGCGCCCGCAGCGGCATTGCATCCGGGCGCTCTTCCAGCCGCACCTGCTCGTAGCTCTGCGCCCAGCGCTGCCCGCCGCGATAGGCGATCACCCGCTCGGCAGAGTCGCTGCCAAGCTCGGCGACAAGCTGATCGAGCAGCTTGCCGGTCTGCACGCCCGGCGGCGGCAGGGCGACATCGATGCTGCGGCAGGCGATCTGCGGATACTCCTGGGGGATCACGGTGCAGGCTGCCAGCAGTGTACACTTCTCAGCAGCCGATGTCTCCGCGCCGGTAACATCGTGGAGTTGGTTGGCGATCGTCGTCAGCCGCACCTGTTGCGCGCCGCTGGCATTGAGCGCCCGCGCCAGGAAGATCAGGCTGTAGAAGCCGTGCGTTTGCGCCTGCTCGAAGCGCGCCTCGTCGAGCGCGCCTGGCATTTCGGCGGACAGGCTCCAAAGATGGACGATCCGTTCAGGCAGCGTATCCTGCGCTCCTAGCTCGTCGAGCAGCGCCTGGTAGTCGGCGGGCCGTGTCGGGTTGAGCGTCAAGCCGCCGTCGTCGCGCCGCCCGAACTGCTCGCCACAGTAGACCGCGATCACCTCGCGCCCGCTCTGGCGCAGCCGCCGCACAAGGCCAGCGCCGATCATGCCGTCGTCCATGCAGACCAGCCACGGTCGATCGTCGGTGGCGGGCGCGGGCTGTGGCGGCTGCGTGCGCTGCCACGAGGGCAGATAGAACCAGTCGGCAAGATCGGCGCGCTTGCCCGTGGCGCTGGCCTGCGGCTGGGGCTGGCCCGGCTGCTGCTGCGGGTCGACCCAGTAGCGCCGCCGCTCGAAGGGATAGGTCGGCAGCGGCACCCGTAGGCGGCGTTGGTCGTCGTACACGCCCGCCCAGTCGATTGCGACGCCCGCCAGCCAGAGCTTGCCCAGCGTAGTCAGCAGAAAGCCGACATCGCTCTGCTGCTCGTGCGCCGAGCGCAGCGACGCAAGCACGACGCGATCGGGCGCGGTCTGCGGATGACGCTTGACGAGACGGCTCAAGGTCTGGCCGGGGCCAACTTCCAGCAGCACGCTGTCGGAGTCTTTGAGCAGCACGCGCGTACACTCCTCGAAGCGCACGGTCTGCCGCAGATGGTGTGCCCAGTAGCGCGGGCTGGTCGCTTCCTCGGCGGTGATCCAGGCGCCGGTCACGTTGGAGACGAACGGGATCAGCGGCGCGTGCAGCCCCACGCGGCTGACCTCAGCGGTGAAGGCGTCGAGGATCGGGTCGAGCATCG
>DASUTC010000235.1 GCA_036374795.1 Herpetosiphonaceae bacterium | reverse complement strand
GGCGGCATCTGCGTTGTTGGTTAAACACAAAGAGGCGTAGTGTGATACGCCTCTGGTCGATGTCCGTGGTTTTATAGCGTTGAGCGGATTGCCTGACCACACCTACACAAGTCGTCGGTAGCGCCCGCGATGATACACCAGCGCATCGGCCTCGTCGTGTACCGCAGCCCCAACGACCTCTCCGACAAAGATGCTGTGGTCGCCGCCCGGCCACTGATTGACGAGACGGCACTCGATCGTCGTGAGCGCGCCATCCAGCAGCGGCACGCCGGTCTGTCCAAGATGGTAATCGACGTTCGCAAACTTATCTTCGATCCGGCTGGCGAAGTGCTGCGAGAGATCCGCGCGCTCCTCGGACAGGATGTTGACGGCAAACACGCCCGCTTTGGCTAGCAGCTCGTGGCTGCGTCCGCGCCGATCGATGCAGACAAGCACCAGCGGCGGGTCGAGCGAGAGCGACGAGAAGGCGCTTACGGTGATACCGTGGTAGCTGCCCTCGTAAGCCGTGGTGACGACCGTCACGCCTGAGGCAAACTGGCTCAGCGCCTGCCTGAACGTCGCCTTGTCCACCGGAGCCAGGGCGCTGTGGCGTAGATCGAGAGCATCAGGCTCCAGCGTATCCACCCCGCCTTCGAGCGTCATCACCGTATCCCAGGTGCCGCGACCGTGTACGTTGTGGAGCTGCGTTACTGGCGGCTGCTTCGTCATAACCATGATGATCCTTCCTATCGCATGTTCAGGGAACGTTGCCTTCATGCCGAGCGCCGCAGTTCTGCGACGGTTACTAGCATAAATCCTTGCGTCCGCGAAATATTGAAGAAAGGCCCTCGGTCCAAAGTCGGATTTAACTGTGAGTCGAAATATTGGTTATGTCAACTCCAAGGCACAGATCGAGGTGTGGCTGGCGCTGCCGTGGCAAGCTGCCGCGTCGCAGGTCAGCGATCAAAGCCGCAGTGCCGCAGCCAGTCGCCGTGCGGGACCAGATCGGCGGCGCTGAAGGCGCTCAGGCGGCGCGGGTTGAGATGGTAGATCCAGGCGCAGCGGGCCTCGTGGCACTGATCCAGCACGACATGGACCTCGCGCTGGACGCGCACATACAGGCTGTAGTCGGGGCGCAGCGGATGGTACTCCTCAAGCCAGTCCAGATCGCGCATCACCAGCGCGTACAGCTCCGGCTTGATCTCCATCAGCTCGCCGACGACGTAATAGCCCGGCCCATCGGTGACATAGGCATAATTCGTCGCGTACATCTTGTGGTCCGGCGCGATAGCCGGGCGCTCGCTGATGGTCCGTCCCTGAAGATAGCGCCGCCAGTTGCTCTGCCCCGTGCGCAGCGTGCCGTACACGAGGACGGGAAGCTGCTCCGTGAGGTCGTGCATGGTGGGTAAAGATTCCGCTACATTCATCCCATTTTGCTCCACTCGCGCTGCGCGTGCATGCGCTACACTTAGCTACATACTGGCGCGCCGTTGCGCCGATAGCAGACCGGCGTCTGCTAGAGCACGTTCTCAGCCATCGACGACGATGCAGGAGCCGCCACATGAAAACCAGCCTCGAAATCGCGTCCGAAGTCCAGCCACAACCGATGATCAAGATCGCAGAGCAGCTCGGCATTCCTGAGCGCTACATCGAGCCGTACGGTCGCTACAAAGCGAAGATCGACCTTGATGTGCTCGACGCCTACCGGGATCGCCCGTCGGGAAAACAGATTTTGGTGACAGCCATCACGCCGACACCGCTGGGCGAGGGCAAGACCGCAACCGCCATCGGTCTGAGCATGGCGCTCAACCGGCTGGGCAAGCGAGCGGTCGGCGCGATCCGTCAAAGCTCGCTGGGGCCGGTCTTCGGCATCAAAGGCGGCGGCGCTGGCGGCGGCTACGCCCAGGTGATCCCGCTTGAGGCCAGCATCCTCCACGTCACCGGCGATTTCCACGCCATCACCCAGGCCCACAACCAGATCGCGGCCATGACCGACAACCACTGGTATCACGGCAACGCGCTCCAGATCGATGCCGATCGGATTCAGATTCGGCGCGTGCTGGACGTGAACGATCGCTTTCTGCGCAATATTACCATCGGCCAGGGCGGACCACGGCACGGCAAGCCCCGGCAGAGCGGCTTCGACATCACCGCCGCGAGCGAGCTGATGGCGATCCTGGCGCTGGTCAGCGGCACGAGCGAGCGGGAGGCGCTCGCCGATCTGCGCGCACGCATCGGGCGCGTGGTCGTCGCCTTCGACACGAGCGGCAGGCCGATCACGGCGGACGAGATTGGAGCGGCGGGCGCGGCAACCGTGATCATGCGCGAGACGCTGAAGCCGACGCTGATGCAGACGATCGAGCACACGCCGATCCTGCTGCATGGCGGCCCGTTCGGCAACATCGCCCACGGCAACTCGTCGATCCTCGCCGATCAGGTTGGCCTGCGCATGGCCGACTACGTCGTCACCGAGGCCGGATTTGGCATGGATATGGGCGGCGAGAAGTTCTTCGACATCAAGTGTCGCGGCTTCGATGCGCGACCAGCAGCGGTCGTGCTGGTGGCGACGATCCGCGCGCTCAAGATGCATACCGGCAACTACGCGATCCAGCCGGGCAAGCCGCTGCCGCCGGAGCTGCTGGCCGAAAATCCCGACGACGTGTATGCCGGTGGCAGCAACCTGCGCAAGCAGATCGAGAATGCCCGGCTCTTTGGCGTGCCCGTGGTCGTGGCGATCAACCGGTTTGTCGACGACAGGCCATCCGAGATCGCGGCGGTCTGTGAGCTGGCGCTGCAAGCCGGAGCCGCCGATGTCGCCGTCAGCACCGTCTTTGCCGAGGGCAGCGCGGGCGGGATCGAGCTGGCCGAGAAGGTGATGGCCGTGGCGGCGCAGCCCAGCGACACGCGCTTTCTGTATCCGCTCGACCTGCCGATCAAAGCGAAGATTCAGACCATCGCCGCCAGTATCTACGGCGCTGCCGAGGTTGGGTACTCCGAGCAGGCCGACGAGCAGATCGCGACCCTGGAGTCGAACGGCTTTGGCGCTCTGCCGATCTGCATGGCAAAGACGCATCTCAGTCTGAGCCACGATCCGGCCTTGAAGGGCGCGCCGACCGGCTACGTCTTTCCGATCCGTGAGGTCCGGGTCAGCGCGGGCGCTGGCTTCATCTACCCGATCGCCGGGGCGATGATGACGATGCCGGGGCTGAGCGCCGATCCTGCCGCGCTGCACATCGACATCGACGAGCGCGGCAACACCATCGGCCTGTTCTAGCGCAGGCCCTCATCACTCCGGGTGCCCTCTGGGCATGGGCACCCGCAGGGCACCCGGCCCCCTCGCCTGTGCCGAAGGTCACGGGAGAGGGGGCGAATTTCCTTGCGGCCCCAGTTCTTGGTTCTTTCGTTCCCCTGTCGTCTATCGGTCGTACAAGGCTGTGAGCCGCCGGATCGTATCGCGGATCAGCGCGATCAGCTCAGGGGGTTCGAGCACACGGACATGTTCGAGATGACGCAGCAGCACATGGCGCGCCTGCCACAGGCTATCGACTGTCGCCGTCACCAGCGCCGATCCGTCTTCGCGGTAGGTTATCTCGGTATTCGAGAACCAGCGCAGCACATGCCGACGGCGCGCGACGACCGGCGCTAGCTCGCAGACGATGCGCCAGACCGGACGCGGCGGCAGATCCGAGGGCAGCGGCGTCGGCAGCATGCGCGCTGAGCCAGTCACGATCTGATCGACGCGAAACTCGACATAGCCCTCATAGCGCTCTTCCATCGGGCGCGGCGGCTCAGGGCAGTAGGCCAGCAGATAGGTGTGGCTGCCGCGCACCAGCAGCTCAAGCGGCGCGACGACGTGCTGCTCGATGCCGGGACGATAGGAGGGCGCGTAGTCGAAGCGGAGGTGTTGCTGACGCAGCGCGCGCCGGATCGTTTGCAGCGTGGGCGTGTGCAGATGATAGCGCATGCGTGGGCGGACCACCCGTGGCGCTCCCTGGCGTCCCGTCAGCTCGCCACGACGATCTGGCGGAAGCGCCATGCGGATATAGCGGAGCAGCCGCCGGATCGGTCGGCGAGTCGGCTGCATCCTTGTGACAGGATAGGCCCGACGCAGCACCGGAATCGCCGCCAGCACGTCATCTGGCAGATCCAGCAGCGCCAGCGCGCCAAGCTCCTCCAGCAGATAGCC
>DASUTC010000234.1 GCA_036374795.1 Herpetosiphonaceae bacterium | reverse complement strand
GCCGGTGGGCGTGCCCGGCGAGGTCTTCGTCGGCAGCGCGGGGCTGGCGCGGGGCTATCACCAGCGGCCCGACCTGACCGCGTCGCGCTTCGTGCCCGATCCGTTCAGCGGGGCAGTGGGCGCGCGGCTGTACCGCACGGGCGACCTGGCGCGGTATCTGCCGGATGGCACGCTCGACTTCATGGGGCGGATCGATCAGCAGGTCAAGCTGCGCGGCTATCGGATCGAGCTGGAAGAGATCGAGGCGCTGCTGGCCCAGCATCCCGCCGTGCGTGAGCAGGTGGTGCTGGCGCGCGAGGATCAACCGGGCGATCTCCGGCTGGTGGCGTATGTGGTGCCGAACGAGAACCAAGATGAGGTCGGTTCTCAGTGCTCGGTGCTTGGGTCTATGGAGGCCGAGCAGGTCGAGCACTGGCAGCATCTATACGACGATGCCTACCGACAGATGCAGGCCGCAGATCCGCGCTTCAGCTTCGGCGGCTGGATCAGCAGCTACACCGACGAGCCGATCCCGATTGCGGAGATGACCGAGTGGGCCGATCAGACGGCGGCGCGCATTCTGGGCACGCGCCCGCGCCGGGTGCTGGAGATCGGCTGTGGCGCAGGCTTGCTGCTTTTCCGCATCGCGCCGCACTGCGAGTACTATTGCGGCACCGACTTCTCCGCGCCTGTGCTTGATTCCATCCGCCACTACCTGAGCCAGCCGGAGTACGCGCTGCCGCAAGTGGCGCTCTACCAGCGCACTGCCGATGCGGTGGCCGATCTGGCGGATCAGCAGTTCGACACGGTGATCATCAACTCGGTAGTGCAATATTTTCCGAGCGTCACCTATCTGGTGCAGGTGTTGGAGGCGGCGCTGCACGCCGTGCGGGCGGGTGGTCAGATCTTGATCGGCGATGTGCGCAACCTGGCGCTGCTTGAGGCGTTCCATACATCGGTGCAGACGCAGCGGGCTGAGCCTGAGCTGGCCTGCGACGAGCTGTGGGCCAGGGCGCAGCAGGCTATGGCGCAGGAGGAGGAGCTGCTGCTCGATCCGGCCTTTTTCGTCGCGCTGCCGCAGCATTTTCGGCAGATTAGCCAGGTGCAGGTGCTGCTGAAGCGCGGCCAGGCGCAGAACGAGCTGACCCGGTTCCGCTACGATGTGCTGCTGCATGTGGCTGTCACGCCGCAGCAGCCGCAGGATCATGCCTGGCTGGACTGGCAGCGCGACGCGCTGAGCCTCGACCGGGTGCGCCAGGTGCTCCACGACGATGCTCCTGCGGCGCTCGGTATCCGTGCCGTGCCCAACGCCCGCGTGCTGGCGGATGTCTATGCGCTCGATCTGCTGCGCAACGGCGCGCGTCCGGCAACGGCAGAGGATCTGCGCGCAGCGCAGAGCGAGCTATCGCCGGAGCTGGGCGTTGATCCCGAAGCGCTGTGGACGCTGAGCGAACTGGGCTACAGCGCTGCTCTCAGTTGGGCTGGCAGCGCCGCCGACGGCAGCTACGATGTGCTGCTGTGGCGGCAGACATTGGCGATGCCGCCGGTTTTTTCCACGCGCGCGGAGCGTCTCAAGCCGTGGAGCGAGTATGCCAATAATCCGCTGCGCGAGCAACAGTCGCGGACGCTTGGGCCGCTGCTGCGGCGCTTCCTCCAGGAGCGGCTGCCGGAGTACATGGTGCCGAGCGCGTTTGTGGTGCTCGATCGCATGCCGCTGACGCCCAACGGCAAGATCGACCGCAACGCGCTGCCCGCGCCGGAGCGCAGCCGCCGCGAGCTGGCCGATGCCCTCGTGCCGCCGCGCACGCCCACGGAGGAGTTGATCGCCAGTGTGTGGTCGGCGGTGCTTGGCGTTAGTCCGATCGGCGTCTACGACAATTTCTTTGCCCTCGGCGGACACTCGCTGCTCGCCACGCAGGTGATCACCCGGCTGCGCCAGGTGCTCGATCGTGAGCTGTCGCTGCGTCTGCTCTTCGAGGCACCGACGATCGCGGCGTTTGCGGAGCGGCTGACGACGCAGCGCGCCGATGCGAGCGTGCCGTTGGTGGCGGTGCCCCGCGATCGGGATCTGCCGCTGTCGTTTGCCCAGCAGCGGCTCTGGTTCCTCGATCAGCTTGAGCCCGGCAGCGTGCTCTACTCGATCCCTTCGGTGGTGCGGCTGCGCGGCAGCCTGGATCATGGCGCGTTGCAGCGCAGCCTGAGCACGATCGTGGCCCGACACGAGGTGCTCCGCACGACCTTTGCGGTCGATCCGTCCGCGCCGACGCTGGAGCCGCGCCAGCAGATCGCGCCGCCGAGCGAGCTGCCGCTGCCGCTGGTGGAGCTGCCGCCGGAGGCCGACGCGACGACGATTCGCGCCGTGGTGCAGCAGGTGGTCCAGCAGCCGTTCGATCTGCGCCGAGGGCCGCTGCTGCGCGCGACGCTCTATCGGCAGGGGCCACACGACCATATCCTGGTGCTGGTGA
>DASUTC010000233.1 GCA_036374795.1 Herpetosiphonaceae bacterium | reverse complement strand
ACTGTAGAGCAGGCTAGCGGCGCGGAGCGCGGCAGAGGCCAAGCGCGCCAGCGCAGCGTGGACAACGGCGTGCGTGAGCATCATCCATTCCTATCGATCGGTGAGCGGTGAGATCTGGCGTGTATTGTAGCGCACAAGCGTCGATCCGGCGTGTCCTCTGCCTGGCAGGTATCGCCTCTTTTTTGTGTGTGAGTTCGCGTTTGCAGCGCAAACTGACACATCTTCGCCTGAATAGCGCCTTGCTGCCACAGGCTCAGATCCATGATCTGGCAGCCTGAACACGTAGGTCAGATCATTGAGCTGCCTTCTGGCCCTGCCAATCGCTCGCCAGCAGGGAGTACACCGCAATATCCACAAACTGTCCACGGTTCACCCACCCATGCCGACGAATTCCCTCGAAGGTGAAGCCCAGCCGCTCGGCGACGGCCCGTGAGCGCACGTTTCCAACCTCGGCCTCCAGCGCGACGCGGTTGAGGCTGAGATCGTCGAAGGCAAAACCGAGCATCGCGCGTGCGGCACGGGTCATGATTCCTTGCCCCGTCGCCTGCTGGCTCAGCCAGTACCCGATCGATGTAGCCCGGATGCGCCGCTCCACGGGAAAGCAGAGCACACCGCCGACCATCCGATCATGCAGCCAGATGCCGCACCAGGGCAGCCCATCCTCGGCCAGGCATGTCATGCCGCGCTTGATGAAGCTCTGCGCCTCCTCGACCGTCGCGATTGTATCGGCCCAGCCCAGCCACTCGCCAAAATACGTGCGGTTCTCTTCGATCAGCGTGAGCAGCGCCGGGGCGTGCCGCAGCTCAAGGATGCGCAGATCGACACCACCACCCAAGTCGTGTTTGAAGATCACAACTCTCTCCTTAGATATAGGAGGTTTCAGCCCGATGCTCCGGCAATCCGGCGTACACACTTCAGAGTTCGATCGCTTGGCACAACAAACAAGGACGCTCGCCTCAGCGTCCCTGCAATGAGCGGCCCGCACCCGCGCCGGGTGGCCTTTGGGCATGGCACCCGCCGCAGCACGGCAGCACCGATCGCGCAGGCCGTGCCCACCGCCACCACCAGAATCGTGCTCAGGCCAAGCAGACAGGCCAGCACCAGCAGCGCCAGCGACGCGACCACAACACCCAGCGTGAAGCCGTAGGCCGCCTGCTCAAGCGGATCGAGCGCTCGCGTAAAGCGCCGCAGCAGCGCGATGCCGAGCCCGCCCATCGCCGCCAGCAGCGCCAGGGCTGCCAGGAATGCCGCCGGGCTGTCGGGACTGTAGAGCAGGCTAGCGGCGCGGAGCGCGGCAGAGGCCAAGCGCGCCAGCGCAGCGTGGACAACGGCGTGCGTGAGCATCATCCATTCCTATCGATCGGTGAGCGGTGAGATCTGGCGTGTA
>DASUTC010000232.1 GCA_036374795.1 Herpetosiphonaceae bacterium | reverse complement strand
CTGGTGCTGGTCGGTGAGGGCGCTGACGCTGCCGAGGTGGTCGCTGTGGAGGTAGAGCACCTCATTCGGGCGGCGGCTGCGCTGGGCGACGACTTTACCGTCCAACGTGTAGTGGCTGCGGCTGATGCCCGTCTCGATCTCCTCCTCGTAGAGGCCCGCAAGATAGACTGTGGTCACGCCGCCCGCGCTGCGCGTCAGCCGCTCACCGTCGGCGTCATAGGTGTACGTTTCGTCGGCGATGTTCGGGATCACCATCCGCGTCGGCAGGTTGTCGCTGTTCCAGGTGTAGCTCCGCCCGTTGCGCCCGGTCAGGTTGCCGTTGGCGTCGTAGCTGTAGCTCCAGCCGCCCTTGTTCCGCACCTGATGCGGTCCCGCTCCCGTGCCGGTGCCCGTCGCGCCGTAGTGGTAGCGCTGCCCGCCCTTGGTCAGCAGGTTGCCAAGCGCATCGTAGCTATAGCTGTCGGTGTCGGCGCTGGTTGGGCCGCTCACGCTGGTCAGGCGGTCGCGGTGATCGTAGCTGTAGCGGTACACGTGCGGCGCTTGGCCGCTGGTGTCCGCGATGCGCGTGACATTGCCGACCGCGTCGTACTCATAGGCGCGCTCGAAGACGCCCGCCGCGCCGACCGAGGTCTGCGCCAGGCGCTCCAGCGGGCTGCTGTACTGCCAGCTCTGCGGCAGGCCATTGCCAAAGGTGAGCGTCGTGGGCTGATCGAGCGCGCTGTAGTGCGCATGGCTGGCGTAGCACGGTCCCAGGCTGGAGCACACGCTCGTCTGCCGCCACGCCGCGTCATAGGTGTAGCTGACCGTTTCGTCGCTCGGATAGCGGATCGCGCTCACGCGATCGGCACTGTCGTAGCTCCAGGCAACATGCCGCGCGCCGCTCAGGCCCGCGACTAGATGCCACCGGTTAGAATTGCGCCCGCGCGCGTCGTAGTAGAAGCTGGTGTAGCTCTGCTGCACGCCGCCCTGCCGCAGTTGCATCGAGGTGCGCTGCCCCTTGCCGTAGCCGTAAGCCTCGTCATAGCCGTAGATCGCCTCGCGTCCATCCGGGCTGCGCTTGGTGGTCAGGCGGCCCAGCCCATCGTAGCGGAAGGTCGTCGTCTGGTTCTGGGCATCGGTCTGCGCTGTCAGATGACCCGCCACGTCGTAGGTGTAGCGCCACGTGCCCATATCGGGGTCGCTCATCGTCAGCTTGCGGCCCAGGCTGTCGTAGGTCATGTCGGTCACATTGCCGTGGGCATCTGTGACCTGATCGAGCAGGTCGAGCGGCGTGTAGCGATAGCGCGTCGCTGCCGCCAGCGTCCAGGCGGTGGTGTGGGGCGCGGCGCAGGCATAGACCGGCCAGGCGGCGTGACAATCGCCTGCGTACTCGTCGACCTGCACGCACCGCCCCAGCGCATCGGTGTGCGTGACCGTGCGCTGCCGGTTGGCGTCGACCGCGTCGTGGAGCTGCACGCCGCTGTGGAGGAAGTAGCGGTGGCGGACGATCGCACCATCGGGCCGTGCCACATCCAGCGGACGACCGAGCGCGTCGTAGCTGATGGTGGTCCACCGCACGGCGCTGCCGGGCGCAGTGTAGGAGCCGAAGGCGCTGCCGCGCTCGTTGAGGTAGCGCGGCTGCGATTCTTGCACGGCGTTGCCCGCCGCGTCGTAGCGCGTATCGCTGACGATATTCTGCGCGAGGTCCACGCTCTCGCGTTTGGTCTGAATCTTCCGCCCCAGGCCGTCGTAGAAGGTCTGGGTGGATCGGTAGCCAGATTGGCCGCTGACCTCACGCTGGCGCTGCACGTAGCGGAACGGCTGCTCAAAGTCGCGATAGAGCGCCTCGACGGTGGGATAGGCCGACGAGTCGCCGGGCTTGATCAGCTTGACCATGCGACCAAAGACATCGTACTCGGCCAGTGTGGCGACATTGTTCGGATCGATCACCTTGGTCAGCGTGCCGAGCCGATAGTCGTACTCGGCCTGCTCAGTCAGCGTGACGCCGCTGACCGTCGGCGGCGTGACCTGCACCGCGAAGACGTGGAAGGTACCATCGTAGGTCGTGGTCGTCGTGCTGGCGGCGCTGCCATTGCCCGGCGCGCTGTAGCTCACGCTGCTGCCATTATAGAGCCGCGTGCCCGCCTCCGCATAGGTCGTCTCGGTCAGGCGATTGCCGTAGGCATCGTAGGTAAAGCTGGCGTCGCTGCTGTGGAGCGTCACATTGGTGAGGCTGGTCTGTAACGGCACGTCGTAGTATTTGCGGAGCTGTGTCAGCATACCGCGCGCACCGAGCGGTCCCGCGCTAGCATTGCCGTCGTAGAACGAGGCGCTCAGCGCCAGGAAGCGGCCCTGCCTATCCTTGATCACCTCCTGCCAGACCCGATCGACAAGATAGCCGCTGGCATCGTCCCGCGTGGCGTAGAAGCGCTGGGTCACGCGCTCCGGCGTCGTGCTGCTACCGACGAACTCCTCGATCGTCGTCAGGTTGCCGTACTGGGTGCCGCCGGTTTGCAGCGCCGGATCGTAGGTGTATTTCGTCGTCGTGCTGACGGGCGTCGCGCTGCCCTCGACCGCCTCGTTTACGCGCTGGCGCTCATAGAGAAAGGCCCGCCACAGCCCGGCGCGCTTATAGTGATTGCTCTTGCTGGCGGCATCGGGCACGCTGCTATCGCTGCCGAAAAAGGGCAACTCCTGCCGAGCGAAGGCGGTCTGGGCGCGTTGCAGGACCGTGCCATCCGGCGCGCGAGTCTCGGTCTGATAGGCGCGACCCTTCCAGCTCTCGCGCTCGACCATCTGCTGGAAGCAGGCGTCCTCGACAACCCTGCTGTTGACGACCTGCACGGCACAGCCATCGGTGTGGCCCTGGAAGAACCATTGGAGTTGCACCGAGAGCAGGGGCGCGGTGGTGTCCGCGCCGTTATACTGCCGCTCGATCGCCAGCTCATGGCCGCGAAACTCGCGGTTCTCCTGGCGCGCCAGAAACGGGCGGCTATCGCCGTTGCCGCTCGGTGGGAAAGCCGCATAGATCACCGTTGCGGCATGCGCGCTGTCGTTCAGCGCCGGATTGGCGTACTCGTAGGTCGTCAGCAGCGTCGTCGGCGCGCTGGGAGTGACCGCCGACTCGATCCGCCGGACTTCTTTGACGCGGTAGAAGTTCTGATAGAGGCAGGCGCACTCACCCGGCGGCGTGATGGCCCAGACCGGCTCGTAGGTGAACTGAACCTGACCGCCCTGGCCGTTGTTCATCGTCTGCAACCGATTCGCGCCGGGCTGTCCAGTCGGCACGTAGCCGAATGTCGTCGCGGGCAGCACTGTGCTGCCGTCCTTGCCGACCTGCTGGATCGAGGCCAGCGTCAGCACGCGCTGCCCGGTGCTGCGGTCGGAGCGCACGCTCGCCGCGCTGTCGGCATAGCCCAGGCGGTACTGCCGCACCAGCTCGTAGCCGGTCGTGCCCGGCGGCATGCTCAGGACGTTGATCGCGTTCAATCGGTAGGCTTCGTGGACCGTGAACGGCTGCCACTGCGTGCCGCACGTGTCGCAGGTAGGATACTCCCACTGGAGATCGACCTGCTCGGTCGGCGATGCCCAGCGCGAAACCGTCTCGAACTCAACCTTGTAGCGCGCGGTGCCGGTGCCGGGCGTCGTGCCGTCGAAGCCCCAGCGGATCGCGGCAAGGTAGGCTGTGGGCTGGTAGGCGTTGACCTCATCGATGTAGTAGTCGTAGACGATGCGGTTGCCGTGAACGTCCGTCACCTCGGTCAGCAGCCACTTGTAGACATAGGTCGTCTGCGAGTCGGTGGTCTGGAGCGGCGTGGTAAACGTGTAGCGCGTGCCGCTCTTGTCCCAGGCGAGCCAGCGGTAAGCTCCATTGCCGAGGTCTTCGGCGCGCACTCTGGTGAACTGTTCGTCAGTGGCGTGCCAGGACCAGTGCGCCGGGTTGCGGTCGTTGAGGTAGTCGGTATAGGGCGTCAGCAGCCGCCCGCGCACGGCGTCGAAGGAGCGCCCGCCGAAGACGAGGCTATAGTGATTCCAGCCGTCGCCCGCGAGGCTCTTGTTGACCGAAACCGAGCCCGCCGGATCGAGGCTCCAGCCCTTGCCGACCCAGCCCGCCTGCCAGTGGTCGCGCGCGCCGCCGCTGCCGTCCGAGGTAGCGCTGGAGTAGCTCAGCTCGACGGTGGGCGTGAGGCCGCCCGCGCCCGCTGGAACCTCGATCGGGAGGCTGTAGGAGGCCGCGCCGGTAAAGTGGCTGACCTGAAAGCCTTGCAGCGAGGGAATATAGGCCGCCGAGGGCGAGGAGCCGTCGCTGAGCTGGAAGGCGCTGAAGTGATCGACCGTCGTGCTGGCGGTTTGGGTCTGCGGATCGACCTCGGTTGGCTGCGGCATCCAGCGCTGCTGCGCCTCGTCGAACCAGAAGATCGTCAGATCGGCCTCGGTGGTGCCCAGCGCCTGGAGCTGCTCGGGCGTGTAGCGCAAGGTGATCGTGACCGGCGCGCTGAACTGATGCACGTCCTCGCCCGCATCATCCGTGGCGCTCAGGAAGACGGTACCCCAGCCGCGCCGCCAGCCCGGACGAGCGGACGGCACAGGCTCCCCCGCCTGCGGCGCGCGGGTGGCGCGCAGCGTCAAGGCCCGATCGGCGGCCTGGGCCGGAAACTCCACCGTGACGTGTCGATCCGCGCTGTGGAGCTGCGCGGCCTGACCGGGCATGTAGCGGGTCGTCGCGGGACGATCCTCGCGCTCGGCAACGCGCGCTCCGCCGACGGCACGCGCAGGCTCGGCCAGATCGCGGGCGGTCGCTGTCGGCTCGGCCAGCAGCGCCGCTCCCCGTGGCAGCCGCACCACACGCGCCTGGACACGGCGGGTGATCGTCGCGTTGCTCGCCAGCCGATCGAGCGACCACTGCCAGCCCGTGGCAGCCGAGACGAAGCCATCGCCAGGCAGCGGGGCAGTGTCGTCGGGCGTGGGCAGGCTGATGACGACCTGCTCCGCGGGATGGGGCGCGCGATTGGTCAGCGTCAGCGTGATCGTCGCAGTATCGCCGACGGCCACGGCCTCAGGCGCGGCGGTTACGCTCAGGGCCAGGCCGGGGCGGCGCGGATAGGTTGGCGTCTCTAGCGTGTGGGGCGGCAACGGTGGCGCTTCGCTCTGATCGCCCGTCTGGGTGCTGGGTGTCGCATAGGTCGCGGGAGCGCTGGCGGGAACCAGCGTCAGCAGAATGATCACGAGCAGCAGACAGGACGATCGGCGAACACGATCCATGGACGTATGCCCTTTCTGGATGAGCACAGCACGCGCTACGATGTACAATTTGTTGATCTGGGCTGCAAGCGGGGCACAGGGGAAGTGCCATGCAAACATGGCTATTCTATACCATGATGTCAGGCAGCGGAAGTACCGAACTGATAGCCTGTTAGTCCTGAGTAGTAGCCAGGCCCTATGATCGTACCTCTGCTTCAGCGGCATTGCAGCGGGCCGCTCCTGCCGGATCATTCGCGCGGTACTGGTATCGGTGGGGGCATAGCCATGACCAACGATTAATTGCTGAGCGCGTGTGCTGCCGCGTGCTCCGATCCTGACCTGTGATTTCCCGGCGCGTGGCGCGACCGGCGCGAAGCGCGCGCTCCCTGCCGACGTTCGGCTGGCAGCCGGTGGGCGGCGCGGCGCCGGCGCGCAGCGCATGGGGTGCCGCGCGCCGCCCCTATCCTCGACAAAACCTTACGACGCACCGATCATCGCATCGCTTATTTGAAGCTGGCGGTATCCGGGTCAGCACCGATGCGCTGTCCGCGATCCATAGCGTCGATCGCACGCATGTCGTCCTCGGATAGCGCAAAATCGAACACGTCGATATTTTCTCGGATGCGTTCCGGCTTGACCGACTTTGGGATGACGATGAAGCCATGCTGCACATGCCACCGCAGAATGATCTGGGCAGGGGTTTTGCTATAGTGCTGCGCGAGGTTCGTGATGATGGGGTGCTCCAGGACCTCTCCCGCCTGCATCAAGGGGCTATAGGACTCGACCGCGATGCCGTGCTCGATGCAGTACATGCGGGTTTCGTGCTGCTGCAACCGAGGATGCAGTTCGATCTGGTTCACCGCCGGTACCACTGCGGCCCGCTTCAGCAGCTCATCGAGATGGTGGGGCTTGAAATTGGAGACGCCAATCGCCCGCACGCGCTTGCTGTCATAGATCTGCTCCAGTGCCCGCCACGCCTCCGTGAATTTGCCTTCCATCGGCAAGGGCCAGTGAATGAGATACAGGTCGATATAGCCACAATCGAGCTTGTCCAAACTCTCGTCGAATGCGCGCAGGGCCGCATGATAGGCATGGGAGGCATTCCACAGCTTGGTGGTGATAAACATCTCCTCGCGCGGTAGGCCGCTCGCCTTGATCGCCCTGCCGACGCCCACCTCGTTGCCATAAATGGCTGCGGTGTCGATGAGCCGATACCCGACCTCAAGCGCCGCATGCACCGCTCGTTCGACTTCAGCGCCTTCGTTTGTCTGAAACACCCCCAGGCCGAGCTGCGGTATGTCTACGCCATTATTGAGCGTCACGGCTGGCACTCCAAGATTGTTCATAAGCGTTTGTCCCTTCACTCTTCGGCAGTGCCCGTATGCAAGTTTAACGCCAGCATTGGACGAGCCATGTGAGCGCCGCTACTGCGACGACACCGTTCGTTGCATTGCGACCATCATCGTTCCCCGGATCTGCCACCACATGCCTGCTGCGACTACCATGTACAGGGCCGGTCAGGATGCGCCCAAGGGCGCGATCGTGCCAGAGCGCTACGACGTCACCGGATTGCGATCCGCGTGGCGTCGGTGGTGGCTGAGCTACGCGCTGCGTGCCGAGGACATCCGCTCGATGGAGGGGGCGGCGTCAGGTAGCGGAAACAGGGGAGGGGAACCAAACCGAGCCAACACGCCGCGCACATGAGGCGGAGCCCAGCCACGTGTGCGGGTTGCCTGCCCAGCACCACCCTAGCTTCGGACGCCCCGCGCTCAACCAGAGGGCGGGAACCCGCCGATCTCCGCAGCGGGACGCCAGCAGCGAGAAGCAGTTGTTCGGTTGCAGCAGCTCTGGAACATGCGTCAACAGCGCGATCCCTTCGGCAATGGTCAGCGGCGAACGGCCCCGCGCCGCGATCGACTGGTACGCGCGATCAGGGGTGACGTTCAGGGTGTCTGCGCCCCGGTCAACGCCTACCAGGAGATAGGCCTCGCCGTCAGGCAGATCGAGTGACTCAATCGGGACAAATTCCTCTGGCCTCTTTGGGTACAGATGTTCCACGGCCTGCCGCCCGTCCCGCGTGATCAGCGGCAGCATGGCCTCCACGGGAACCCGCCGCGCGTTGATGACCACCACGAAATCGACGGTCCCGGTAGGCGCACGACCTGCCGTGTGGGCTGACGATGGCACGTACTCCTCAAGCGGCCTGAGCACATGCTCGAATTCTTCGGACGTGACGCCGAGAAGCCCTGGATACCCCAGGCTAACGAGGCGCTCGACTTGCTGCTGAAACTGCATGCGTGACATGGGGTTGCTCTCCCGACCCGAAGGGGCGTGCTCGGACCCAGGCTGAGGAGCGAGCGTTCCGAACGAACCCGTGCCGGTCTGCCGCCCAACGACCGAGCAGCGGCGCGCATGTCGGGGCGGCCCCGGCTATACAGGAAGTATAACGCGCTTCCACACCTGTGCGCCACGCCCTGCAGGGCGTGTGGATGCTGCATATGTCCGAGCGTATGCACAGCCGCGATCTTTCCATTATGCATCCCGCTGCGTACGACCGCCGCGAGCGCCGGAATGGCGGGTGCATACCGGCGCTTCCCCAGGAGGCGGCATGCCGCTTCTTGAATCCACATATCCCGATCCGCCAGCAGTGGCATGACGAGCGGGCTGTCTTCATATGGTACCAATACTGATCGCCAAGATACGATTGTGCCCAAACGGCGGACGCGAGGCGGTGGTATCCCCAGCCCAACGTTCCCGCGCGATCCTCCGGCGAGGTCACCGGCTGCGGCGTGAGACTGAATCGGGGGTCGAATCGTGCAGAAAGCGTCAGCGTGGGTGGTCAGATCGCTACGCCATACGTGCGTCTCTCGCTTTATCCTCCATAGGTTAAGGACAACTTCCCCGGATGAGCCATAGTGGGGGGCCACCATCACAGCGGAGGATGTTATGCACGTATCACGCCTTCCCGCCCGGCGTGCGTCGCCCACGTCGTGGAGCGCCGGGCCGTGATTGCGTCGCGCGGATGGACCACGAGGAGGTCTTGCCGTGAAACTGAAACTGTCCACGATGATGGAGTGGAACTGGTTCTGGAGCCAGGTGCGTGCCCGCACGTCACTCCAGCTGGAGCTGTATGGCAGGGACGTGTGGATCACCTCGCCTCCGGGCAGCCCGCCCATGCGCCTGCACCTGCTGGATCTCGGCCCAGAGCACCCCGCCCAGACGCTGGTGTTGATCCACGGCTTCAGCGGGGCCAGTATCTCGTTCCAGCCGCTCCTCCCCCTGGCGCGGCGCTATCGCATCCTTGCCCTGGACCTGCGCGGTCACGGGCGATCAGACCGCCCAGCCGACGGCTACACGGTGGCGCAGATGGCCGACGATATCGCCGCAGCGCTCGACGCGCTGGGGGTTGACAAGCCCGTCGTCGTGGTCGGCAGTTCGGCGGGCGGGTTCGTGGCGACCGAACTGGCGCTGCGCTATCCCGACCGCGTCTCCCGCGTGGTCTTGATCACCAGCCCTGTGGTCATACGCGAGGAGGCCCTCCCCCGGCCATTGCGCGCGCTGATGCACAACCCGGATCGCCTGATCCGCGTGATGAATGCAATTCCCGGTCTGATCCCGGAGGGCTCAAGCTACCATGTCGGGACCAAGCGGTTCTACCAGGACCTGCTGCGCTGGGATGGTACGCAGCAGTATCCTCGGCTCCGGCAGCCGACGCTCGTGATCACCGGCGTCCTCGACAACCTCCTCGGACCGAGCGATTTCACGCGGGTCGCGGCGCTGATCCCGCAGGCGGAGCATGTCAACGTGGGGACCGCCGATCATATGCTGCCCTTCGAGCGTCCGGAGGCCGTGCTGCGCGCGATGGAGCGCTTCCTCGCCGCCGATCCGTCTGCCCCGTTTGCACCGCACTGGCGCAGCGCAAACGACGACGTGGACAGCCCGCGCCTCCTTGCGGAGCGACCGTGGGTTGCGCGCTATGACGATGGCGTGCCGGCAACGCTCGACATCCCGCCGGTGCCGCTCACGCGGCTGCTCGACGTGGCCGCCCGACGCTTCGGCACGCGCCCGGCGCTGCGGTACGAGGGACAGACGATCACTTATGGCGAGCTGGTGGACGAGGTCGATCGTTTCGCCCAGGTACTACATCAACTGGGGATCGGTCCGGGCGACCGCATTATGCTGGTCCTGCCCAACAGTCCGCACTGGGCGGTCGCCTTCTTCGGGACGTTGCGCGTAGGGGCGATCGCGGTGCTGGCGCAGGGTTCGGTCGAGGGCCTGCTGGCACAGGCGCGGCACACCCGCGCGCGGGTACTGGTCACGACGGAGGTCGCCACGGCCCGGCAGGTGCTGGCGGCAAGTCCGGTGGCGTACCTCATCTTCGCCAGCGCAGCCGATTACGGGCGGGGGTACCTCGCCCGCCGGGCCGTTGCCGCCCCGCAGGTGATGCCCGGTCAACCTGAGCTCGCGTGGCCGGATCTGCTCGCGGCACGTGCGCCAGCCGGGGTGGCCGATGCCGCCACCCCGGACGATACCGCCGTGATTCTGTTTACCGGCGGCAGCGCGCCGACGGCGATCCGGCTGACTCATCGCAACCTCGTCGCCAACGCCTTGCAAATCGGCGCCTGGCTCCACGACATCCGGCCCGGGCAGGAATCGGTCTTGAGCGCGGTTCCCTTCAGCCACGCCTATGGGCTGGCGACAGCGCTGAACGTGGCGATCTCTCTGGCGGCGACGCTGGTGCTGCCGCGGGACTTCAGCGTAGATGCCGTGCTCGATCAACTGCGGCGGGAGCGGCCCGGAGTTCTGGTGGCCGTACCGCACCTCTACATCGAGCTGGGCGATGTCCCACACATCCGCCGGTATTTCGCGGGCAGGCCGCGCCTGTGTCTGAGCGGAGCGGCGCCGCTCGCGGTCGAAACCAAAGAAGCCTTCGAGCGCCTCACGCACACGCCCGTGATCGAGGGCTATGAGCGTAGCGAGGTCGGGCAGCTGGTGCTGAATCCGCTCCAGTCAAGCCGGACAGGCTCGGTCGGCCTGCCGCTGCCAGACATCGAAGCGCGGGTGCTCGACCTAGCCGACGGCACCCCCGTCCCCCCTGGCGCGATTGGCGAGCTTGTTGTTCGGGGACCGCAGGTGATGGCCGGCTACGGAGCAGACGACACGGCAGCGCGCGGGCTTGACGCTGAAGGATGGTTCCACACCGGCGACCTAGCGTGCATGGACGACGATGGCTACTTCCAGGTTCTTGGCCGCCGCGCCGATGTGTGGCGCACGCCCTCGGGCGAGGTGGTGTACCCGCGCGACGTGGAAGAGACGATCCACGAGATCCCCGACGTGGACGAGGTCGCGGTCGTCGCCGTCGAGAACCAGCCGGTGGCCTTTGTCCGGCCCGACGAGGGCGTCACGTTGACGATGGAGACGGTGCTTGACGTCTGCGCGCGTCGCTTGCCGCCCTTCCACCAGCCGCAGGCCGTGATCTTCGTCGACGAGTTCCCGCGCAACCCGGTGGGAAGGATTCTGCGGGATGTGCTGATCCGCCAGCACGCTGCCGAGGTAGCAGCCCTTGCACTCCCGCCACTGGCATAGCGACGCGGACGCGCATCATGAAGGATGGGAGAGTCGATCATGGAGGTGCGTGAGGCGATCACAGCATGGCGCGAGTTCTATGCCGCCGTGGCGAACGTGGGTGCTGCCCTGGTCGGCCTGGTCTTCGTCGGTGTTTCGATCCACCTGTCGCGTCGCCCGTTGGACAACGCGACGCGCATGCTTGGAGCGGATGCCGTGATCAACCTGCTCCATCCACTCCTTGCAGCGCTTGGTATGCTGCTGCCGGTGCCGCCGACCGTGCAGGGCATTGGGCTGTTGATCCTCGCGCTCGAAGGTCTGCGCGAAATCGCCAGGGTCGCGTACGTGCTAGCCCGTCAGCCGAGCAGGGGGTCATGGCTCACGCTGGCCTATCGCTGTTTTGTGCCGCTGGTTGCCGCCGCGGTTCTCGCCGTCGGCGCCCTTGGGCTGCTGGCTGGCTGGACGTTCGCCGTCTATGCGCCGGCTGTCTTCGTCTTCCTGATGTTCATTGTCGGAACCCAGAACGCCTGGGACCTGCTGCTCGGCAATCGGGAAGTGTCGGGAGCCGCGCCCAGCGACGAGCGGACGACGCGGCCACGCCCAACGGGCCGCTGACACACACCAGTCCGAGCGACGGTGAAGAACCGACGATTGCCCACGGTATCCCGCCTGAACGAGCCACCCGTATCGAGGTCGACGCGGGCTGGACTGGGACGCGCCACAGAGTGCATGTCGCGTGGTCAGCTATCGGCGGCGACAGATCCTCCCGTCGAATGGCGAGCAGCAGATGGGCTACACCCCGCACCCGGTCGGCATGACGATGCAGTTTCCGGTTGCAGACCAGCGCAGGGTCAACGACCCGCTGCTCAACGGTCCGGCGGACTGGATCTCGCCCGGCTACGACGACGCGATCTTCGCTGGCAGGCAGCACCCGAACGAGCCGGGAGGCCCGGCCTCACGCTGGTTTGAAAACCCGCCCGCCAGCGACGGCACGAAGGTCATCATCACGGATACCGACCACCACGCGGCAGGCAAGGGCGACGCGCTGTGGGCCTGGAAGTCGTTCCTGCGCGGCCACCACCCGATCCTCATGGACTTTGGGCTGATCGACGGCGTGAGCCCACCCGACCCGACCGCTGGCTTTGTGCCCTACGCGGCGTTCGAGCCCGCCCGCGACGCCATGGGCGACACGCTGCGCTTCGCCGCGCGGATGCACGTCCTGGCGATGGAGCCGCGCGGCGATCTCAGCTCGACCGGGTATATGCTCGCGAGTCCGGGTCGGGAGTACCTCGTCCTCCAGCCGAGCGAGACAGCCGATCCCTTCAGCGCGGAGCTGGCCGCCGGGGCGTACACCGTCGAGTGGTTCAGCGTCACGAGCGCGAGACAGTCCAGGCCGACCCGCTGACGGTCGAGGCTGCCAGCCGGATCAGCCTCAGCGCTCCGTTTGCAGCGGGCGGTCCTGCCGTGGTCTACCTGAAGCAGGTCGGGCGTTGACGCCATGAAGTCCGTCGCACACCGCGCCTCACGGCAGACGCCGCCGGTCGTCGATTCGTCCGCGCCGACCTCGCTCGCCCGGCTGCGTCAAAGCGGCTCATAGCGTCGATCTGGGCTGGATGCACGAGGGCGAGCGGCTGCGCATCGCATTGCACACGGAGCGCGTCAGTCTGCCGATCGTCAGCGGAGGTCACAATGCCCAAGAACACGAATATCCTGCTCATTCGACGTGCCGAGAAGCCAGGTTCCGGCTACGGTTAGTCCGTAGCCGGTCGAGCGCGTGCACTGGCCTCACGGCGCTGCCGCGAATGAGGAGCCCGCGCCTGGCGGTAAGATTGGTCTTTTGGTCCTTGTGAGGGGTCCCCGCTGTGCTATACTGGGCGGAGCGTGTCACATACGTGAGCTGCATGGAGCGCCGGGAAGTCTGGTCGGCAGACCCCGGCGCTGTGTTGTGCGCCGGGCACGATCGTCGTTCCCCGCGCCGTGCGGCCTACGAGGTCCGGGTGCCGGGACGACCTCTGCAAGGTGACGAACCATGAGCACCTCTGGCCGATTCATGGCGCGCATGTTCCGCCTCCCGCCCCCGAAACCCGCTACGATCCCCAGGACCCCACGCCGAGCGTCGGCGCGCTCGGTCGTTTCACCGTGGGTGGACGGGCGCTACGCGACAACCGTACCCTTGCGCGGCCTGATGTGCTGGTCTACATCAGCGCTGACCGCCACGGCCATGCAGGCAGCCAACCAGGCCCATCCGTCGTCGATCACACTTCCCACTGTCGGTTAACCATCTACCTGGAGGGCGGACGGTGCCGTCGGATAACGGCACGACCGCAACGATCATGGCTTCGCTTGTTACGTCGGCTTCATCGATTCCCGGCCCGCGCGGCCTGCCGTTGATCGGCGGTCGCGCCCGGCTGCTCACGCTGTATCGCAATCCCTTCGGCTACCTGCGTCAGCTCCACAGCACCTACGGCGATGTGGTCGCGCTGGCAGCGGGCGATCCGTCCTACATGTTCGTGTTTGGGCCGGAGCTCAATCGCCACCTGCTGGCGCATGCCGACCGGTTCGAGAACACCGTTGGTCCGTTCTTCTCGCGCCTGCCCAGGCAGACCGCCTTCGGTCGGCTGATGGTCAACAATCTGGCCGTCATGAACGGCGCGCATCACCGGCAGCAGCGCCGCCTGATGCAGCCAGCCTTTCATCACCAGCAGATCGCGCACTACCACGCCGACATGGTTGCGCTCACCGGGCAGATGCTTGAGCGGTGGCGGCCAGGCACGGCGCTGGATGTGCTGACCGAGATGCGGCAATTGACCCAGCGCATCGCGGTCAAGACGCTGTTTGGCGTCGATGATACGACCGAGCTCGATCGCGTTGGGCGGCTGCTCCAGCGCATCATCGCGATCAGCCAATCGCCGCTGGTGCTGCTCGCGCCCGCCAATCTGCCGGGGCTGCCCTTCCATCGGTTCAATCGGCTCGTCGAGCGGCTGGAGGGCTACATCCGCTCGCTCATCGAGCGCAAGCGCGCCCAGCGCGACACGCCGGATGTGCTGGCCGCACTCGTGCGGGCGCACGACGAGGACGGGTCGCAGCTCAGCGACGACGAGCTGGTCGGTCATGCGTTTACGCTCTTTGTCGCCGGACACGAGACGACGGCCAACGCGCTCACCTGGACGTTGTTTCTGCTCGACCAGCATCCGCGCGTCCTGGCCGACGTGGTGGATGAGCTGGAGCGCGAGATCGGCGACCGCGCGCCGACCGTGGAGGACCTGGGTCGCCTGTCCCTGCTGGAAGGGGTGATCAAGGAGAGCCTGCGCCTCTTGCCGCCCGCGCCGATCGGTATTCGGGTGGCATCCGCGCCGTCCGAGCTTGGCGGCTACGCGGTGCCCAAGGGCGCGACGATCATCTTCAGCGAGTTTATCACGCACCGCATGCCGCAGATCTATGCGGAGCCTGATCGCTTCCTGCCCGAACGCTGGGCCGCGCTGCATCCGTCGCCCTACGCCTACCTCCCCTTCGCCGCCGGGCCGCATCTGTGTATCGGC
Organism: Herpetosiphonaceae bacterium; assembly: GCA_036374795.1. NCBI lineage: Bacteria > Bacillati > Chloroflexota > Chloroflexia > Herpetosiphonales > Herpetosiphonaceae > Herpetosiphonaceae bacterium. The sequence continues at coordinate 21,146 of DASUTC010000232.1, read as the reverse complement.
TGGGCATTTGCCATGCAGGAGCTGCGCGTGGTGCTGGCGATGCTCCTCCGGCGCTTCCGCGTGGCGGTGGTTCCAGGGAGCATCGTCGAGCCGATGATCGGGATGCGACCAGCGCACGGTCTACCCGTGACGGTGCATGCGCAGGACCGGCAGTTCCGTGCATCGCCGGTGCGGGGCGGCATGGATCAGCTCGTTGACCTGCCAGCGTCCGCAGGCTGATCCGGTGCGTTCGGCAGGGCGAGCAGACGTAACGGGCCTATCGCCTCCTGGCACGCCGAGGAGCAGATGGCGCTGCCCCGACGGCGGCTGTGGACATGTCAGCGGGCTGATGAGGCGACCCGCGCGGTGCCTGGGCTTCCGCGCGTGGCCGCTCACGACGTGGCTGGATAGGTGAGGGGCATGCTTGCAGACTCGCTCGCACCTCGGGTCGCGTCGCGCTGCCCTGGCAGATCCGTCACGGTTGTCAGCAATTGCAGGGCGTACAGATTCGCGTAGATGCCATCCCGCGCGATGAGCTCATCATGGGTGCCCTGCTCCTCAATCCCGCTATCCGTCAAGACAACGATGCGCTGGGCATGTCTGACGGTCGATAGGCGATGGGCGATCACCAGAGTGGTGCGGTTGCTGGTGAGCAGCTCCAGCGACTCTTGAATCGCCTGCTCACTTGCAGGATCGAGCGCGCTTGTTGCTTCATCCAGAATAATAATCGGTGGGTTTTTCAAGAACACGCGCGCGATACTCAATCGCTGCTTTTGCCCTCCCGATAGCTTGACGCCGCGCTGGCCGATATGTGTCGCATACCCGTTCGGGAGCGCCATGATAAACGCATGGGCATGCGCCTTTTTGGCCGCCTCGATGATGTCTTCCTCACGGGCATCAAGGTTGCCGTAGCGGATATTATCGGCGATGGTCCCCGCAAATAAATAAACATCCTGATGAACAAACCCGATGCTCCGTCTGAGCGACGATAGGCGAATATCCCTGATATTCGTACCGTCGAGCAGGATCTGTCCCTGGCTGACATCATAGAAGCGGGGGAGTAACGAGCAGAGGGTGGTCTTCCCCACGCCGGACGCTCCCACCAGGGCAACATATTCGCCGGCCTTGATCTCCAGCGAGATGTTCCTGAGGATATGATCATAGTCTTCGTTATATCTGAAGCTGACATCCTGAAATGCCACGTGGCCCCGCACCCGTGACAGCGCCATCGTCTCCGCCGCGTCGTGAATGTCGGGCTGCACCTCCATCATCTCCATAAACCGATCGAACCCGGTGATGCCTTCCTGATACAGCCGCGCAATGTTTACAAAGCGCTGAATAGGCTCGATGAGGACGCCGATGTAGAGCAGGTACGTCACCAGATCGGCGACATCCAGGCGCGTCTGAACAATCGCCACGCCGCCGACAACGACCACCACGATGGTCATGAGCTGCGTAAAGGCGACCATCCCCTCGGAGAAGTATGCCTCACTCCGATACCCGGCGCGCCGACTCTCAACAAACCGCTGGTTCGCGTCGGCAAACTTCTTGTTTTCGAGCGCCTCGTTGGTAAACGACTGGACCACCCTGATGCCTGCCAGCGTATCTTCAACGAGGGCGTTGATATCGCCGATACGATCCTTGCTTGCCCGAAGCGCCGCATTCATTTTCTTATTGAAATACATGGCATAGACGGTCATGATCGGAAAAAAAAGAAAGATGATCAGCGTCAGTTCCACGTTGATCGTGATCAGAATACTGAACGCGCCGACAAACTTCAGCAGCCCGATCGCAAGATCTTCCGGCCCGTGATGCGCCAGCTCGCTCACCGCCTCCAAATCATTGGTCATGCGGGTCATGAGCTGGCCGGTGTGCTGCTGATCGTAAAATGGAAGCGACAGCGTTTGATAGTGCGCGAAGAGGTCACGGCGCATGTCGCGTTCCATCAGGGTACCCATCATATGCCCCTGGTAGTCTACAAAGGTGTTGCACAGCGCATGAAGAACCACCAGCGCGAGCATACCCGCACCCACGGCATAGATCTGCTCCAGCGCGTTGGGTACCTGTCCGGCGACGATATGTTTGGTGATGTATCTGGCACAGAGCGGGAGTATCAGGGTAATGGCTGATACGACAAACGCACAGACCAGATCTGCAACAAGCAGCCTGAGATAGGGCTTGTAATACGACAAGAAAATGGTGCGTCGAGCACGCATACCGTATGCTCCTCAAGCAGAAACACCAGCACGGCAACGCCGGACAACACGACCGAGCGCGCCGCTGCGATTCATCAGTCCTACGATCCCCGATCCGCACGCCAACGAGCGGCGCAGGGCTTCCCGTCCCTGGCCGCTCGAAGCAGCGCGACGACGGGGGACATACCCCGTAGCCGCGATGGTGATATTGTTGGAATCAAACGGCCACGGGAGTGGCGTACACCCGTGGCCGCAAATATTCCCTTCGTCGTGCCTGAACGAGGAGCGATGGAACACGCGCTTCGCCGCGCCTGTCTGGCGGGCTGCGTCGGCGCAGTGCTACAACACGTATGGCAGGATCACCATTTGGAGGCAGTATGCTGATACATCGGCACGATCACCGGATACGCGCCGACGCCTCACACAGATCAACCGTCGTTCACAACCGGAAGGCACACTTTTGGTTAAAAGGCGCACTCCACAAGCGAGCGAGTCACACTGCTCGGCGCAGTGTTGGCTAGCTCTCGCAGATTGTGGGCGAAGCATGTCATGGTGGTGCCTCCGTACGACGTACAATGTTCGGTAGAACATACCACGCACGATCGGCGGTGTCAAGCTGGTCGTGAGGCAGCGCAGCCGCCCGGAGGAGGCCCCACCGTCTGGACCTGTACGTTCGATCCGGCACCGTCATCGTGCCCGACCCTACCATGATTCAACGCCTGTGCGCGCTCAGGTCAATGGTCGTGACCTGGAAAGGCGACGGCGTTGATCCGCTTGGCGTGATGAACAGCTTGAGCACCACGCATCATACCAGCGGAGCGCCGGGCTTTGGCAGAACGCACCCGCTACCGCCCCGCACGACGCATTGACAAAAGCATAAACCATATTTTATACTTGCCCACATCGATCACCAACCCATGTGCCCGACCCTGTGTGGGCACAGACGATTCGCTCAGTCGCACCACCCCCCAGGTTAGACGCGAGCCGGGCTGCCTTACCATACGCCCTCGACGGGACGCGCTGTTCGGCGCGACTCGCTGGACGTACGCTCATAGGTATGAAAACACATCCTTGTGAGAGCGAGGAGCCTCACAGCACTCGCCTCACGCTGGTACTGGTGCCAGCATCGGCCTTTAGCTCCATGAATACCCGCGCTGCTGTGCATCGTTGCTGACGTGCATCTTGCTCGTGACGGCATCTCCTACTGAGCTGCAAGCGCCTGCTATCCTCCACGAATGTGCAGGGTCCATCACCGCCAATGATCGCTTCGCTGTATCGCTTTTCTATCGGAAACCGATCCCACATCCTGGGACGGACATGGTCTACTAACAGCACATGGAGCTATCGATCCGCAGGACCATTCTTCCAACCCCAGGATACCGATCATGCACAAGCGCATGCGGCGATATGAGGAGGCGATGACGATCCACACGCATCGAAGCACACACGCGCATAGCCACGATGGCGAAGGTGTGGCACACGTGCCGCGACATCTCCAGAGCTAGCTGCATAGAGGAGAAACCGTTGTTGACCGAGCATGATCGAGGCGATGCGGATATCGCTGTTGTTGGCATGGCCGGGCGCTTCCCCGGCGCGAACACGATTCAGGCATTGTGGGACAACCTTTGTCGGGGCGTGGAGTCGATTCGCTTTCCCGATCAGCAGGAGCTGGAGGCCCTCGGCGTCGACGCTGCCGCGCTGCGCGATCCGCACTACGTCAAAGCCTCAGCGGTCATGGATGGTGTCGAGCTGTTCGACGCGGCCTTCTTCGGCTACACCCCCCGTGAGGCCGAGCTGATGGACCCGCAGCACCGGCTGTTTCTTGAGTGTGCCTGGGCAGCGCTCGAACATGCCGGATACGACCCGGAGCGCTACCCCGGCACCGTTGGCGTCTTCGGCGGCGGCACTACCAACACCTACCTGCTCTATAATCTGCTGTCGAACCGCGAGACGCTCGGCGCGTTCGACCCGATGCAGATCGATGTGAGCAATGCCTCCGATTTCGTTGCCACCCGTATTTCCTACAAGCTCAATCTGAAAGGTCCCAGCTTCACCGTTCAAACCGCCTGCTCGACATCGCTCGTCGCCATCCATATCGCGTGCCAGAGCTTGTTGAACGAAGAGTGCGATATGGCGCTGGCGGGCGGCGTGTCGGTTCACGTCAAACACCCCGAAGGCTATTGGTATCTGGACGGCGGCAATGTCTCGCCGGATGGGCACTGCCGCCCGTTCGACGCCCGTGGCGCTGGCACGATCTTTGGCAGCGGTGTCGCCGCCGTGATGCTGAAGCGGCTGGACGATGCGCTGCGGGACGGCGATCACATCCACGCCGTGGTGAAAGGCTCGGCGCTCAACAACGATGGTGCGGTCAAAGTGGGCTTTACCGCGCCGAGCGTCGAAGGCCAGACCCAGGTGATTACCGAGGCGCTGGCCGTGGCCGACATTCGCGCCGACACCATCCGCTACGTTGAAACTCATGGCACCGCCACCAAGCTGGGCGATCCGATTGAGATCCGTGCGCTGACCAAAGCCTTTCGCACCCAGACGAACGCCAGGCACTTCTGCGCGATCGGCTCGGTCAAAAGCAACCTTGGACACCTTGCCAGCGCGGCTGGTGTCACCAGCTTCATCAAGACCGTGCTGATGCTCGAACACGGCCTGATCCCGCCGAGCTTGCACTTCGAGCAGCCCAACCCCGACATTGATTTCGAGAACAGCCCATTTTATGTCAATACACAGCTTACCGATTGGCCCCAAACGCACACACCGCGCCGGGCTGGCGTCAGCTCGTTTGGCGTTGGCGGAACCAATGCCCACGTCGTACTTGAAGCGGCCCCCGCGCGGCAGCCATCCTCCGCGTCGCGATCGTGGCAACTCCTGCTGCTTTCCGCCAAGACCGGCAGCGCGCTGGAGGCCATGACGGCTGATCTGGCGAGGCACATCGCAGCGCAGCCCGATCTCAACCTGGCTGATGCCGCCTATACCTTGCAGGTCGGGCGGTCAGTCTTCGGCCAGCGCCGCATCGTGGTATGCAGCAGCCCGGCGGATGCCGTCCATGTCATGGAAACACACGACCGGTCGCGGATCTTCAGCGGCGTCTCCCAGATGCAGGATCGTCCAGTTGTGTTTATGTTTCCGGGCATGGGCGACCACTATGTCGACATGGCGCTTGAGCTGTATCAGTCCGAGCCGACCTTTCGGTCGTGGGTGGATCGCTGCGCGGCGCTGCTCACGCCCGTGCTTGGCCGCGACATCCGCGAGGTCGTGTATCCCCAGGGCACGGCTCCCCGCGCCAGCGCGGACGCGCCAGCCGCGAGCGGGCAGATCGACCTGCGTGCGCTGCTGCGGCGCAGCGGCTGGCAAACCGATCACGGCGCTCAACCGATCAACGAAACGGCGCTGGCGCATCCGATCCTGTTCACCATTGAATACGCCCTGGCGCAACTGTGGATCACGTGGGGTGTCCGGCCACAGGCCATGATCGGCTATAGCATCGGCGAGTACGTTGCGGCGTGCGTGGCGGGCGTCTTCTCGCTGGAAGATGCCCTGACGCTGGTGGCGCGTCGCGCGCAGTTGATCCAGGGCTTGCCGTCCGGTGCCATGCTGGCCGTGCTGTTGCCGGAGGCCGAGGTACTGCCGTGGTTGCGCGCTGATCTTGCGCTGGCAGCGGTCAACACGCCACAGGCATGTGTGGTTTCCGGCACGTCCGAGGCCGTGGCCGAGCTCGAACAAACCTTGCTTGGACAGGGGATCGCATGCCAGCGGGTGCAAACGACGCATGCGTTCCACTCATGGATGATGGCCCCGATTGAGGAGCCGTTGCAGACCTTGCTTGCCCAGATCCGCCTGCGTCCGCCGACCATTGCGCTGTTCTCAACTGTTACCGGCAACTGGATGGACGCGGGCGAGGCAACCGATCCGGCGTATTGGTCCCGCCACATGCGTCACCCGGTGCGCTTCGCCTCCGGCTTGCAGGCGCTGTTGCAGCAGCCCGATCAGGTGTTGCTTGAGATGGGGCCAGGCCAGACACTTGCCGCAATGGCGAAGCAGCACCCTGCACACACCGCTGAGCATGTCGTGCTGGCCTCGCTGCGACAGCCGCATCACCAGCAGCCCGATCTGGCGGTCCTGCTCGGCACGCTCGGCAAGCTCTGGATCGCCGGGGTCGCGATCGATTGGCAGGGATTTTATGCCGGTGAGCAGCGCCGCCGCGTGGCGCTGCCGACCTACCCGTTTGAGCGTCAGCGCTACTGGATCGACGCGCAGACGACGCCGCGAGAGGAAGCAGCGCCCACGCCCGCCGAGCGAACAGCCGACATCGCCGACTGGTTCTACACCACTTCGTGGAAGCGATCACGGCTGCCCGCGCCTGCCCGCCAGACCGATCTCGCGCAGGGTCCGGCAGCGCCCTGGCTGGTGTTCGTGGATGATACCGGCCTGGGCCGCAGCCTGGCGCAGCGCCTAGCGGAGCTGGGGCAGCCGGTGATCCAGGTACGACGCGGCGGGCAATTCGCGCGGATCGACACGGATGCATACACCATCGACCTGCGTCAGCGCGAGGACTACAGCGCCCTGCTGCGCGATCTCGCGGCCCGCAGCCAGATGCCCTATGCGGTTGTGCATTGCGCAAGTCTGATCCACGCTCCGCCCGCTGCCGCCGACGCCGCGACATTTAAGGAAACCCAGGACACTGGCTTTCGCAGCCTGATCTTTCTCGCACAGGCGCTTGAGGAGCAAGGCCTGGCCGCGCCGCTCCGCCTCTGGGTGATCTCGAACTATGTCCATCTCGTGGAAAGCACGGATGCCACGCATCCTGCCCGCGCAACGATCCTGAGTCCCTGCCTGGTGATCCCCCAGGAGTATCCGCTGATCACCTGCCGCTACGTTGAGATGTCGCCAGCGCAATCGGCGCTGGAGCAGGCGCGTCAAGCAGATCACCTGCTGGCCGAGATGCAGGCTACGACCGACGATCCGATCGTGGCGTATCGCGGCAACCGGCGCTGGGTGCCCACGTTCGAGCCGGTGCAACTGGCAGCGGATCGCGCGCCGACCTACCCGCTCCGCGAGCATGGCGTGTACATGATCACGGAAGGGCTGGTCGGGGTGGGCTGGGCGCTGGCGCAACTGCTGGTCCTGACCGTCGGCGCAAAGCTCCTGCTGATCGAGCGGGCCGACTTCCCCCAGCCGGAGCACTGGTCGTCCTGGCTGACCACCCACGACGCCGCCGATGAGGTCAGCCGCAAACTCGCGCGGCTGCAAACGCTGCAAGCGTCCGGCGCTCAAGTGCTGGTAGCAAGCGCCGACGGCACCGACCTCGACGCGATGCAGGCGGCGGTGGCGCTGGGCCTGGCGCGATTCGGCGACCTTCACGGCGTGATTCATACGACAGGCAGCATCGGCAGCAGCGCGTTCACGCCGATTCAGGAGCTTGGCGACACCGAAGCCGAGCACCAGATCATGCGCACCATGCAGCAGCTTTCCGCGCTGGTGGAAACCCTGGCGGCGCGAGAGCTTGACTTCTGCCTCCTGACGTCGTCGCTGTCGTCCGTGCTCGGTGGCCTGGGACAGGCAGCGCATGCCGCGGCAAGCCTGTTTATGGACGCGCTGGCCGAACATCAGACCCAAACCACCGGCACGCCCTGGCTCAGCGTGGATTGGGACATCTGGCAGCCGGAAGGCGACGCAGCAGCTATGCCAAACGCGCCGCTGGCCCAGTTCATGATCGAGCCGCACGCCGGCGTGGAAGCAGCGCGGCGGCTGCTGACCGAGCGACCGGGGAGCCGCGTGGTGGTTTCCACGGGCGATCTTGCCAGCCGGATCAAGCAGCCGCCACGCGCCGCCGATGCGCTCGGCGGCGCTGGCGCTGGCGGGCTGCGCGCACAACACCCGCGTCCGCAGCTTTCCAGCCCATATGTTGCGCCGCGCACGGACCTTGAGCGCACGATTATGGACACCTGGCAAGCGGTGTTCGGCCTTGAGCAGATTGGCATCGACGACAACTTCTTTGAGCTTGGTGGGAACTCGCTGATTGCGATCCACACCATGACTCGGCTGAAGAAAATCTTGCAGGTCGAGGTGCCGACGGCCATGCTCTACCAGCGCCCGACGATTCGCTTCCTTGCCGAGCTGTTGGCGCAGGATGAAGACGAGGCGGCCCGGCAGATGGCCGAGCGTCTCGCCAAGCGGAAAGCGGATCTGGGCCGACGTCATCAGGTGGTGCAGCGACGGCGGTAGAGGGCGATCAGACAGTCCGCACCTGGGAGCGGATACGGGATATGCTTGTCATGCATCGCACCATTGGAGAGATAGAGCCATGAGTGACCTGCGGGAGACGGAAGATCAGCCAGTGGGCCTCGACATCGCTATCGTTGGGATGGCGGGTCGATTTCCTGGTGCCAGGAACCTGGACGAATTTTGGCAGAACCTACGTGACGGCGTCGAGTCGATCGCGTTTTTCAGCGATGAAGCGCTCCAGGAGTCGGGCGTTCCCGCTGCGGAATACACCGCGCCGAACTATGTACGAGCAGCGCCCGTGTTGAACGACATCGACCTGTTCGATGCGGACTTTTTTGGCTACTCGCCGCTGGAAGCCACAACGATGGACCCGCAGCAGCGGCTCATGCTGGAGTGCGTCTGGGAAGCGCTGGAGCACGCCGGATACGACCCCGAAAAGCACGCCGAGCCGATCGGCGTGTTCGCCGGTGCCCGCATGAGCTCGTATGTGGTCGGATTGTACACCGATCCAGTCCTGGCGCAGCCGCAGAACATGCTGCTCGTGCTGCTGGGCAACGACATCAGCTCGCTGAGCACGCGCATTTCCTACAAGCTCAACCTGCGCGGGCCGAGCACCGCCGTGCAGAGCGGCTGCTCCACGTCGCTGGTCGCGATTCACCTGGCCTGCCAGAGCTTGCTGTTCGGCGAGTGCCGGATGGCAGTGGCTGGCGGCGTCACGATCAACGTGCCGCACCACGTCGGCTACCTGTACGAGCAGGGCAGCATGCTCTCACCGGATGGGCATTGCCGCGCGTTCGATGCGCAGGCTCAGGGCACGGTGTTTGGCAGCGGCATGGGCGTGGCGATCTTAAAGCGCCTGGACGATGCGCTGGCCGATGGCGACACGATTCACGCCGTGATCAAAGGCTCGGCCACCAATAACGACGGCTCGCTCAAAGCCTCGTTTACTGCGCCCAGCGTCGAAGGGCAGAGCGCTGTGATTATCGACGCGCTGGCCTCGTCCGGCATCGACGCGGAAACGATCTCGTACGTCGAGGCGCACGCCACGGCTACCGCGCTCGGCGATCCGATCGAGGTGCGAGCGCTGACCAATGCGTTTCGCGCCAGCACCAGGAAGCAAGGCTTTTGCCGCATCGGCACGGTCAAGAGCAACATGGGCCACCTGGACGCGGCAGCGGGCATGGCCGGCCTGCTCAAGACTGTCCTGGCGCTCAAGCACCGGCAGATCCCGCCATCCTTGCACTTCACGCAGGCCAACCCTGAGATCGATTTCGACAACAGCCCCTTCCGCGTCAACACCGCGCTCACGAGCTGGGAAACCGATGGCGTGCCGCGCCGCGCCGGAGTCAGCTCGTTTGGTTTTGGCGGAACCAACGCGCATGTCATTCTGGAAGAAGCGCCCGCCGCCGCGCCTTCGGGACCGTCGCGCGCCTGGCACCTGCTGACACTTTCAGCGCGCACCCCGTCGGCGTTAGCGGCTGCTACGCTGAATCTTGCAGACTACCTGCGCCACGCTGCCGACAGCGATCTGGCGGATGTCGCCTTTACCTTGAAGACAGGCCGCCACGACTTTGGTCATCGCCGCATGCTCGTGTGCCGCGGCGTCGAAGGGGCCGCCGCCGCGCTGGAAACCGTCGATCCACAGGCCGTCTTTTCAAACGAGCGCGTGATGGGCGAGCGGCCCGTCGCGTTTCTGTTCCCCGGCCAGGGCGCGCAGTATGTCCGGATGGGCCTGGAGCTCTACCAAATCGAGCCGGTGTTTCGCGCCGCCGTGGATCGCTGCGCGGAGCTGCTCAAGCCGCACCTGAAGCTTGACCTGCGCGACGTGCTCTTTCCGATGCCGACTGAGGCCGAGGCTGCCGCGCAGCAGCTCGAACAAACGGCGATCACGCAGCCCGCGCTGTTTGTGATCGAGTACGCGCTGGCCCAGCTCTGGATGAGCTGGGGCATCACGCCCGGAGCGCTGATCGGCCACTCGATCGGCGAGTACGTCGCGGCTACCCTCGCGGGCGTCTTCCGTCTTGAGGACGCGCTGCGCCTGGTTGCAGCGCGCGGACGGCTGATGCAATCGCTGCCGACCGGCTCGATGCTCAGTGTATCGCTCTCGGAAGCCGATGTGCGTCCGCTGCTGAGCGAGAATCTCAGCCTTGCGGCCACGAACGGCCCCGCGCTCTCGGTTGTCTCCGGCACGCCCGAAGCGGTCGCCGCGCTGGAGCAGCGCCTCGCCGCGCAAGACATCAGCTACCGGCGGCTGCATACCTCGCATGCGTTCCACTCCGCCATGATGGAGCCGATCATCGAGGTCTTCACTGCCGAAGTTCGGCGCGTGCAGCGGAGCGCCCCAACCCTGCCGTTCATCTCGAATGTTTCGGGCACCTGGATCACGCCCGAACAGGCCGCCGATCCGAGCTACTGGGCACATCACCTGCGCCAGCCGGTGCGCTTCGCCGATGGCCTGCGCGCGATCCGCAGCGCGGGCGACCATCTGCTGCTGGAGGTTGGCCCTGGGCGGACCTTGAGTACCCTGGCGCGCCAGACGCTGGGCGCGGAGGCGGAAACCGTGGTGCTGCATTCCCTGCGCCACCCGCAGGACGACGACTCCGATGTTGCGTGTATCTTGACGGCGCTCGGCAAGCTCTGGCTGGCGGGCCTGAACATCGACTGGAGCGGCTTCTACGCCCGTGAGTCGCGTCGGCGCGTGCCGCTGCCAACCTACCCGTTCGAGCGCCAGCGCTACTGGGCACAATCGGATGTGAGCGCGCTGAGCATGGGCGCGCAGCGGGCCGCGCTTGAGAAAAAGCCTGACCTTGCCGATTGGTTTTATCTGCCCTCGTGGAAACAAACCCGCCAGCCGGAGCCGTTCGACGCAGGGTATCTGGCCGCGACTCCCAGGAATTGGCTTGTGCTCACCGATGCGAGTGGGCTGGGCGCGCGCCTGATGCAGCGCCTGCGCCAGGCCAATCAGACCGTGATCGAGGTGCGGCCGGGAGCGCAGTTCCGCCAGACCGGCGCTGATTCCTATGAGCTGAATCCGCAGCAGACGCCGGACTATGCGGCGCTGCTCGCCGCGCTGCGCTCCGCCGATCAGCTTCCGCACAACGTCGTGCACCTGTGGACCGTCACGCCCGACGATCAGGCGGATGCCGCGAGCGACACCTTCCAGCGCATGCAGGCGCTTGGCTTCTCCAGCCTGATTGCGCTGGCACAGGCGCTTGGCGGCGAGGAGCTTGCAGCACCAGTCGACCTCATGGTTGTCTCCAACCAGCTCCACGATGTCGCCGGCGGCGAGGAGCTGCGTCCTGAGAAAGCGACGCTGCTGGGACCCTGCCGCGTCATTCCGCGCGAATACCTCCAGATCACCTGCCGCAGCCTGGACGTGGTTATGCCGCGCGCAACGCCACAGATCGTCGACGCGCTCGCCGATCAGATTCTAGCCGAAACACAGACCGAATCGTCGGACGTGATCATCGCGTACCGTGGAGCGCGGCGCTGGGCACAGACCATAGAGCCGACACGCCTCACGGCAGCGCCGGGCCGCCCGCCACGTGTGCGCCAGGGCGGGGTCTATCTGATCACCGGCGGCCTGGGCGGCATTGGCTTGACGCTCGCCGAGCATCTGGCGCGAACCGCGCAGGCAAAGCTGGTGCTGGTTGGCCGCTCGACCTTCCCGGCGCGCGCGCAGTGGGCCGAGATGCTCGATACGCTCCCTGACACGGACGCGACCAGTCGCAAGCTTCGCCAGGTGCAAAACCTGGAAGCGCACGGCGCCGAGGTGCTGGTGATCAGCGCCGATGTCACCGATGCCGCGCAGATGCGCGCGGTGGTCGCGCAGGTGATCGACCGGTTTGGTACGCTCCACGGCGTGATTCATGCGGCAGGCGTTGCGGGCGGCGGCGTGATCCAGCTCAAAACGCCAGAGGTGATCGAGCGCGTGCTTGCGCCAAAAACGCACGGCCTGCTGGCGCTGGAAGCCGCCTGCCGCGACCTGCCGCTCGACTTCATGCTGCTGTGCTCGTCGCTCACCTCCATGGTTGGCGAGCTTGGTCAGGCCGATTATGCTGCCGCAAACGCCTTTCTCGATGCGTTTGCGCACCGGCAGGCGGCGCGCGGCGGAGCCTTCACCGTCACGGCCAACTGGGACACCTGGCGCGATGTCGGCATGGCCGTCAACACCGACGTGCCGCCGGAAATGCTGGCGATGCACGAGCAGATGCTCCACAGCGGCATCTTGCCCGGCGAGGGCGTGCAGCTCTTCGACCGCATCCTGGCACAAAGCACCGCGCCGCAGGTGATCGTTTCCACCCGCGATCTGCCGACGCGCATCAGCACCCTGCACGCCATGACGCGCGCCATGCTCATCGAGGCGCAGGAGCAGGCGCGCGCGCTCGCCAGCCGCGCCGGTCATGCCCGCCCGGTGCTCGCAACCGCGTATGTTGCGCCGCGCAACCAGTTCGAGGAGAGCGTAGCTGCGGTGTGGCAGCAGATTCTGGGCATCGAGCAGGTCGGCGTGTACGACAGCTTCTTCGATCTGGGCGGACACTCGCTGCTGATCACCCAGTTGACCAACAAGCTCCACCGGATCTATCAGGTCGAGCTTTCCATCCGTAGCCTGTTCGATCATCCAACAGTGGCGGGCATGGCCCAGGTGATCGAGCAGGCGTACCTGGAGAAGGCCGCTAGCGCCGAGAAGCCGATCAAGGAGTTGGTGCGTGCCGCCACCGGCACCGAGCGACAACGCCTGCTGGAAGCGTACTGGAAAAAGAACATCGCCAGGGCGCTGAACGTCGAGGCGGATCAGATCCCGGCCACGGGCGATCTCAACGGATGTGATCTGGATGCGATTGTTGGCGATGTGCAGTGGCATTTCGAGCAGGACTTTGGGCTGATCGTGTATCCGCACGAGACGATCAAGCTGCGCTCGATCGAGCAGACGGCCCGCTTCACCGCGTCGGAGCTTGACCGTTTAGCGCATCTGAAGCACAACACGATCACCGCGCCGGTATCGCACTATGCCCAGTACGAGGCGCGCTCGCACCTGGAGGAGCGCGTCAAACGCCCGCTGCTGGTCAGGCCCGCCCGCAAGAACGCGCCGATCGTGTTCTCGCACTCCTGTGTGCGCTCCGGCTCGACCCTGTTCCGGGTCATGCTTGCGGGCCATCCCGCGCTGCACTCGCCGCCTGAACTTGGCATTCTCTGGTATGACACCATGCGCGAGTGGCGGCGCAGCCTGACCGACCCCAGCTATGGTCACGGCTTCCACTGGGCCGCGCAGGGCTTGCAGTGGACCTTTACGGAGCTGCTGGGCCGCGACTCAGAGGCCGCTAAAGCCTATATGGATGATCTGGTGGCGCAGGACACGCCGATCTACGAGGTGTATGCCCGGCTCCAGCAGCTTTCGGCACCGCGTATCCTGGTGGACAAATCGCCCTCGTACACCATGAGCCTGGAAACGTTGCAGCGCGCCGAAGCAATCTTCGACCGGCCCAAGTACATCCATCTGGTGCGGCATCCCTACGCCGTGATCGAGTCGATGGTGCGCATCCGGCTCGACAAGCTGTTTAGCCCGGTGCTCTACGGCTCCGATGAGGTCGACCCGTTTGTGGTGGCGGAAAAAGTGTGGGCGACGAGCAACCGCAACCTGCTGACGTTTCTTCAACAGGTCGACGACGAGCGACATCTGCGGGTCTACTACGAGCAGCTCGTCAGCCAGCCGGAGGCGACCATGCGCCGCGTGTGCGACTTCCTCGAACTGCCCTACGATCCGGCGGTGATTCAGCCGTACGACAACAAGCGCGAGCGCATGATCTCCGGCATTGGCGACCCAAACATCCTCAAGCACGACACCGTCGATGCCACGCTGAGCGAAACCTGGCGCCGCGTGAAGCTGCCGTGGCGGCTTGGCGAGCCAGCGCAGCAGCTTGCTGCCGCACTGGGCTATGAGCTGCCCGCCGAGTCGGCATCCGCGTCCGACGAGCAACGCCTGCTGGATCTGGTGGGCGCGAACCAGCTGACGGACCTGCTGGCGTCGGTGCAGCAGCTCTCGCCCGAAGAGGTCCAGGCCATGCTCGCCGCGATGGAGAGCAGTACGTCGCACGTATAGTCGGGATCGCGGCGCGGGCGGCGCAGGAATCGCTCCGGCATGCTGCGTCGCCGCGCGAGCCGCACCGCTATGATCCAGACCTGCGAGCATTCGAGTACAGGGCTGCGCCATGCAGCCCTGAGCACGTGGACCACAACGCCGCCATGATCCTGACGCTACCTCCTGAGGACACGAAATGAGCGATATTCAGACACAACTCGCAACGCTATCGCCGGAGCAGCGCAGGCTGCTGGAATTGCTCGCGCACAAGCAGGCTGCGGAAGCGGCACGCGCTGCCGCAGCCGATGAAACTCCGCCTGCTGAGCGTGGTACCATCCCGCGACGCACCACGGCAGGACCAGCGCCGCTCTCGTTCGGCCAGCAGCGGCTGTGGCTGCTGGATCAGTTTCAGCCCGGCAGCCCGTTCTACAACATGCCGCTGGTGCTGCGGCTCGATGGTCCGCTCGACATAGACGCCCTGGAGCGCAGCCTGAACGAGATCATCCGCCGCCACGAGATCTTGCGCACCACCTTCGCCAGCATCGATGGCGCGCCAGCGCAGGTCGTCGCGCCGGAGCTGCAGCTGCGGCTGGCACGCAGCAGCGTGGAAGATCTGCCAGCGCCGGAGCGTGAGGCGGCAGCGCTGCAACTGGTGATCGCCGACGCGCAGCAGCCGTTCGATCTGGCGCGTGGCCCGCTGGTGCGGGGCGTGCTGGTCCGGCGCGACGAGCACAGCCACCTGCTGGCGCTGACGCTGCACCATATCGTCTTCGATGGCTGGTCGATGGGCATCCTGCTGCGTGAGATCGCGGCGCTCTATCCCGCCTTCGTCGCCGGTGCGCCCGCGCCGCTGGGCCGGGTGGGCACCCCGCTGCCGATCCAGTACGCCGATTACGCAGCGTGGCAGCGGCAGCGGCTCCAGGGCGCGCTGCTTGAGCGGCTGCTTGCCTACTGGAAGGAAGCGTTGGGCGGCAACGTCACAGCGCTCGACCTGCCGACCGACCGACCGCGCTCGTCGGTGCCGAGCTTCACCGCCAACGGCGCCAAGCTGCCGCTGCACATCCTCAGGCCGCTCACCGACGCGCTGAGCGCGCTCAGCACGCGCGAGGGCACGACGCTGTTTATGACGCTGCTGGCGGCCTTCCAAAGCCTGCTCCATCGCTACAGCGGCCAGCCGAATATCCTGGTCGGCTCACCGATCGCCAACCGCAACCAGGATGAGCTTGAAGGTATGATCGGCTTTTTCAACAACATGCTGGTGCTGCACGGCGACCTGACGGGCGATCCAACGTTTCGCGAGCTGCTCGGACGGGTGCGCGCAACCACGCTGCGGGCCTATGAGTATCACGAGCTGCCGTTCGAGCGACTGGTTGAGGAGTTTCAGCCCAGCCAGAACATGAGCCGTAGCCCGCTCTTTCAGGTCATGTTCGCGCTGCAAAACGCGCCCCGGCCCGTCGTGGAGCAGGGCGGGCTGACGTTGCAGCCGATCAATGTAGATCTCGGCACAGCGCGCTTCGATCTGTCGCTTTCGATCCGCGAGCACGAGCAGGGCCTCGCCGCAACGCTGCTGTACAACACCGATGTGTTCGATGCCGCCACCGTCAGCCGCATGCTGGAGCACTACCACACGCTGCTCCAAAGCATCGTCAGCGACGCCGATCAGCGCATTTCGGCGCTGCCGATTCTGACTGACGCGGAGCGGCAGCAGCTCCTGGCGTGGAGCGACGACGCGCAGATCTATCTGCTCGACCGCAACCGCCAGCTTGTGCCGATCGGCGTGCCGGGCGATGTGTATCTCAGCGACACCGGCCAATCCGTAGATCGCTCGTCCAGCCATGAGCATGATCCGGCGCGGGCCGTGCCGCACCCGTTTTGCGCCTCGCCCGACGCGCGTCTGTACACAACTGATCGCCGCGCGCGCTACCGCGCCGATGGCACCCTGGAGATAGTGACCGCGCCGACCCTGGAAGGCGCGACCACGGCACAGGCAGCGCCGTATGTTGCGCCGCGCACGCCGATCGAGGAAGAGCTGGCGATCATCTGGATGAGCATCATCGGCCATGAGCGGATCGGCGTGGATGACGATTTCTTTGCGCTGGGCGGGCACTCGCTCAGCGCGGCTCGCTTGATTACGCGGGTGCGTGAAACGTTCAAGGTTGATCTGCCGATGCGCAGCTTGTTCGAGGCGACCACGGTAGCGGCCATGGCTGAGCTGATCGTAGCCCACGAGGCGCGACCGGGCCAGACCGAGACGATCGCGCGGGTGCTCCAGCGCCTGCGGAGCGCATCGCCTGAGGAGAAGCGCCAGCTCCTCGATCAGAAGCGGCGTGAGCGCAGCCAGCGTGCATGAATAGGTGGACAACACCGTCGATAGCGCCGGAGGAGCGACAACGCTCCGGCAGAAGCAAGTGAAGTGAGGGAATATGCAAAGCGACGGTATGACACCAACCACTGGCCTCTCAGCCGAGGACCTTGAGCTATTCGCGTATCTGCTCGAAGATGAGGGAGTCGATCCCGACAGCCAACGGGTGATACCCCGCCGCGATCCGAACGCTGACATCCCGCTCTCGCTTGCCCAATTGCGCATGTGGGTGCTCGACCGCTGGGAGCCTGGCAATCCTGCGTCGAATATTCCGTTTGCGGTGCGCCTGAAGGGCCATCTGTCGATCGCTGCCTTCCAGCGGAGCCTGAATGAGATCGTGCGGCGTCACGAAGCGCTGCGCACCACCTTTCGTGTCGTGAATGGACAGCCCCGGCAGATCGTGGCTCCGTCGCTCGCCGTTCCGCTGCCCCTGACCGACCTGCGCAGCCTGCCGCGCGCCGACCGCGCGGCGGAGGTGCAGCGCCTGACCCTGGAGCACGCTCAATACCGCTTCGACGTGGAGCATGGCCCGCTGCTGCGCGCCGAGCTTTTGTGGCTGGCCGACCAGGAGCACGTGTTTCTGCTGAATATTCACCATGCCGTCTTCGATGCCTGGTCGGTCGGGTTGTTTTTACGTGAGCTGACGGTGCTGTACGATGCCTTTGTGCAGGGCCGACCGTCGCCGCTGCCGGAGCTGCCGGTGCAGTACCCCGACTTCGCAATCTGGCAGCGCGCCTGGCTGCAAGGCGACGTGCTGCAAGCACAGCTCGCCTACTGGAAACGCCAGCTTGGCGGGAGCCTGCCTGTGCTGGAGCTGCCGAGCGACCACCCACGTCCACACCTGTTGAGCTACCAGGGAGCGCTGGGCTACCATCAGATCCCTGCGGCGCTTTCCCAGCAGCTCCAGGCCCTGAGCCAGGCCGAAGGCACGACGTTGTTTATGACGCTGTTTGCTGCCTTTCAAACCCTGCTCTACCGCTATACCGGCGAAGAGGACATCATCACCGGCTCCGTCATCGCCAACCGCGATGTTGTTGACATCGAAGCGTTGATGGGCTTCTTCCTCAACACCTTGCTCCTGCGCAGCGACCTGTCGGGCAATCCCACCTTTCGCGCGTTCCTCCAGCGAACACGGGACATGATGCTCGGTGCCTATGCGCACCAGAACGTGCCCTTCGAGCAGTTGGTCGAGGAGCTGCGGCCCCCGCGCGATCCCAGCCACACGCCGCTGTTCCAGGTGATGTTCGTCATGCAGAATGCGCCAGTTCCCGCGCAGGGACAGCGCGACCTGGAGATGGAGTTTGTTCGTGTCGACAACGGAACCTCGAAGTTCGATCTGACGCTGTCGCTGACCGAGACGCCCGATGGGCTGCGCGCGGTCGCGGAGTACAAGACGGAACTGTTCGAGGCGGCCACGATCCAGCGGCTGCTTCGCCACTTCCAGACGCTTCTTGAAGGCGTGGTGGCCGACATCGACCAGCGCATCGCCGAGCTGCCGCTGCTGAGCGAGGACGAGCGCCAGCAGATGTTGATCGACTGGAACCGCTCTGAGGCGGAGTATCCGCGCGCTGCCGCCGTGCATGAGCTGATCGAGGCCCAGGCCGCGCGCACGCCCTACACCGCCGCAATCGTCTTCGCGGGTGCGGCGCTGACGTATGCTGAGCTGAACACGCGGGCGAATCAACTGGCGCATTATCTGCGGGCGCAGGGCGTCGGTCCCGATGTGCTGGTCGCGCTGTGTGTCGAGCGCTCCTTGGAGATGATCGTCGGCATGCTCGCCATCCTCAAAGCGGGCGGCGCGTATGTGCCCCTGGACCCGGCCTATCCTCAAGAGCGCCTGGCCTATATGCTGAGCCACACCCGCGCGCCGGTGATTCTGACCCAGGCCGCGCTGGTCGCGCGCTTACCCGAACACACGGCGCAGGTGTTTTGCCTCGACGCCGATTGGCACACCCTGGCGCCGCAGCCGACCACCAATCCGCCGCGCACGGTGCAGCCGGAGCACCTGGCCTACATCATCTTTACCTCCGGCTCGACGGGCCGACCAAAAGGCGTGATGGTCACGCAGCGCGGCTTGATCAATCTGGTCTTCGGTCTGCGCGCCTACTTCGACGATCCCGCCGTCCAAACGACCGGCCTGATCACCTCGATCAGCTTCGATATTTCGGTCAACCAGATCTTCCCGACGCTCTTTTTTGGCCGCACGCTGCACATCATCCCCGATGCGGTCAAGCTCGACAGCCGCGCCCTGCTCCGCTACCTCGACGACCACCAGATCCACCTGCTCGACGCGGTGCCCTCCTACATGCAGGCCGTGCTGAACGAGGTCGCGCCGGAGCAGCCGCCCAACGCGCTGCGCTACCTGCTGATCGGCGGCGAGAAGATCGAGCAGCGGCTCCTGCAATCCGTCTTCAGCCAGCTTGGTCCAGCCGTCGAGATCGTCAACATCTACGGCCTGACCGAGATCAGCGACATCAATCTCCTGGGCGGTATCCGCGCCGCCGACCTCGGCCAGCCGATCACGGTCGGCAGGCCGCTGCACAACAACCGGATCTACATCCTCGACCAGCACCAGCAGCCGCAGCCGATCGGCATCGCGGGCGAGGTCTGTGTATCCGGCGCGAGCGTGTCGCGCGGCTACCTGTACCGCCCCGACCTCACGGGGGAGCGCTTCGTGCCGTGTCCGTTCGAGGACGGGCAGATCATGGTCCGCACCGGCGACCTGGGCCGCTGGCGCGCCGACGGAACGGTCGAGATCCTGGGGCGGATCGACCATCAGGTCAAGATCCGAGGCTTCCGCATCGAGCCGGGCGAGATCGAGGCCGTGCTGCGGCAGCATCCCGCCGCGCGCGATGTCGTCGTGCTGGTGCGGGAAGATCAGTCGGCGGGTACCATCGGGGCGAAGCGGCTGGTGGCGTACGTGGTAGGGGAACAAAGCGAGCGCCAAGCACTCGAAACTCAAAACTCGAACCTCCGAACGTTGAGCTCGGAACTCCGTGAGATCCTGGCGGCGCAGCTCCCCGATTACATGGTGCCGAGCGCGTTCGTGGTGCTCGACTCGCTGCCGAAGACGCCCAGCGGCAAGCTCGATCGCCGGGCACTACCGGCACCGGATCGCCCGACATCCACAGAGCTGTTCGTCGGGCCTCGGACGGACGCAGAGCACCAGCTCGCCGCGATCTGGGCCGAGCTGCTCGGACTGGAACGGGTGAGCGTGCATGACAACTTCTTCGCCCTTGGCGGCGACTCGATCCTGAGCATGCAGATCATCGCTCGCGCAAGCCAGGCGGGGCTGCGCCTGTCACCCAAGCAGATCTTCCAATACCAGACCATCGCCCAGCTCGCGCCCGTCGCGCAGCCATCCCTAGAGCCTGCGGCTGAGCAGGGAATCGTCACGGGTCCGGTCCCGCTGACGCCGATCCAGCACTACTTTTTCGCCCTGGACCTGCCGGAGCCGCAGCACTTCAATCAGGCGGTGCTGCTCCAGGTGCAGCAGCCGCTCGATCCCGCGCTGCTGGAACAGGCCGTCCAGCACCTCGTCGCCCACCACGACGCGCTGCGGCTGCGCGTTACGCCGACGCCCACCGGCTGGCAGCAGCGGATCGTCGGGCCGGATGACGCGGCGATCGTGACGACGATCGACCTTGCCAGCCTTCCGCCCGACGAGCAGCTTACGGCGATCACCGCAGCCGCCGCCGAGCTACAAGCCAGCCTCGATCTCTCAGCCGGGCCGCTGCTCCGCGTTGCCGCCTTCGACCTGGGACCTGGACAGCCTGCTCGGCTGCTGCTCGTGATCCATCATCTGGCCGTCGATGGCGTCTCCTGGCGGATCTTGCTGGCCGACCTGGAGGCGAGCTACCGCCAACTATCCCAGGGCAGCGCGGTCGTCCTCCCCGCCAAGACCACCTCTTTCAAGGCCTGGGCCGAGCGCGTGACGGCCTATGCGCAATCAGCAGCGCTCCACGATGAGCTGGCATACTGGCGGGCTGCGGCACGCTTCCCGGTCGCACCCATGCCCGTCGATCGGGCCGATGGTGCCAACACAGTGGCCTCGGTGGAGCGGATCGAGCTGGTCCTGAGCGCGGACGATACCAGCAGGCTGCTCCACGAGGTGCCGCGCGTCTATCACACTCGGATCAACGATGTGCTGCTGGCGGCGCTGGCGCTGGCCTGGGCGCAGTGGGCGCAATCGCCGGTGCTGCGGCTCGATCTGGAAGGCCACGGACGCGAAGATCTCTTCGACGAGGTCGATCTGTCGCGCACGGTCGGCTGGTTTACCAGCATCTTCCCGGTGCGG